>JBAPYC010000991.1:0-2523 GCA_049284535.1 Streptosporangiaceae bacterium | reverse complement strand
GGTCATGACGGTGGCCGCCGTGGCCATCGTCGTCGCGGTGACCGGCTTGTGCCTGTGGGCGCCCGGCTTCGCCGGCTATCACCAGAGCGCCGGCCCGGCCATCTTCCTGGCCCTGGTCGTGGGCGCTGCGGCCGTCACCGCGGTCAGCGCTGCGCGGGGCGCTCGCGCTGCCGCACCCGGCCATACTGAAGGGTGACTTCTCCCGCCTCGGCCACTCTGGATACTGCCACCGCGCTCGCGGCCGCCGTCAAGGTGGCCGCGAGCCTGGACGTGGCGGTCACGGAGCCGGAGATCCTGAACGACGGCGCGAACCTCATCGTCCGCCTTGGTCCGTCGCCGGTCGTGGCCAAGGTCGCCGCGAGCACAACCGCCGTCCGGGCCGACGTGGCCATCTGGCTCCAGCGCGAGCTTGACCTGGCCGGCTTCCTGGCCGCCGCCGGGGCGCCCGTGATGCCGCCGAGCCCGCAGGTCCCGGCCGCCATTTACCATGGCGACGGCCAGGTGATGTCGTTCTGGACCTACCTGCCGCCGCCGCCCGGTCCCCGGCCCCGGCCGGACGAGGTCACCATCGGCTCGATGCTCCGCGACCTGCACGCCGTCCTGCGGACCTATCCCGGCCCGGCCACGTCTCCCGGCCCGGCCACGTCTCCCGGCCCGGCCACGTCTCCCGGCCAGGCCCCGGTGCTGACCCCGCTGGCCGACATCCCGGCTTTCCTGGCCCGCCCGCAGACCCACCTGCCGCCCGGCCGGGCCAAAGCGCTGGCCGCCGCGTATACCCGGCTGACCGGTGAGCTCGCCCTGACTACAGGCCCGGCTGGCGCCTCTCTGCAGCAGCTGCACGGCGACGCCGGCGGCGGCAACCTGATGGCCACCGCCGCGGGCTGGGTCTGGCACGACTTTGAGGACACCTGCGCCGGCCCGGTGACCTGGGACCTGGCCGCCTCGACCGCGAGCCAGTTCCGGGACGGCCCGCGCGTCCTGGCCGCCTACGGCGAGCCGGTCGACCGCCGCCAGCTGGCCGTCTGCGAGCAGCTCCGGCGTCTGCACCTGACCGTCTGGTACAGCCTCTACGCCGAACGCCTGCCGGAACTGCGTCCCCGGGCCGCCGAGCTCCTGGCCTTGTGGCCGTAGGTCAGGCGGGGCGTGATCCTTGATCCCGGGAGCGGTCAGGGTTCAGGCGGCAGAATCCGCGGGGTGTTGAGGGCCAGTCTGCCGGTCATGGCGGCGAGCCGGCTATCGGACGGGTCTTCGCCCGGATCCTGCAGAGCCAGGCCGAGCTGGTGGATCAGCATCCGGCCGGAACCGTGCGCCATGAGGCCGCGCCCGCGCTGCAGAAGCTGCCAGAGCGCGTCATCGGGCAGTTCCCGGGTTGCGTGCCTGAGGTGCGGGGCGAGAGCACGCGCGATGTCCCGCGCCCCGGTGGTCAGCGCGACCGCGACCGCGATCGCGTCGCTGGCTGGCGCGCCCGCGGCGGTCAGGTCGCCGACCAGATGCAGCAGTGACGGCGCTGCCACCCAGAACAGGCCCGGGCCGCTGGGCTCGACAAATCCCGTCGCGGTCAGCTCGGCGATGTGCTCGTCGCTGAGGCCGGGCAGGGCCGCTGCGAGCTGGGCCCGGTTCAGGATCAGGGGCTGCTCGTCGACTAGGGCCGCGGGGTCGGCGTCGAGCACTCCGCCGAGGTCGCGGCCGGCCGCCCACGCTTCCAGCAGGTCCCGGATGCCGGCCAGCGAGTAGCCACGCTCCTTCAGCCGGGCGATCAATCGCAACCGCCGGAGGTGCGCCTGGCCGTAGATCCCCACCCGGCCCCGGCGCAGGGGCGGCGGCAGAACCCGGATCGCCTGGTACTCGCGGATAGTGCGGACCGGCAGGCCCGCGGCGGCGGCCAGCTCGTCGACTGTCCACCGCGGCTCTTCCTGCATGACGGCCATCGCCTAGACCGTACCGTAAATAACCGTTACAGTAAATGCTGTGACGATCACATCGGAGCAGGCTGGGTGCCTGACCGGGCTGCTGCACACGGTGCCCGGTCTGGAGGCGGCTGAGCTGGCGCGGCCGCCCGAGCCGATGACGGGCGGTTTCTGGGCGTCGACTTACCTGCTGCGCCTGACCGGCGTCCCGCCCGCCGCGGACAGGCTCGTGCTGCGGGTCATGCCCGACGAGGCGGTAGCGGCGAAGGAGGCGGTGTTCCAGCGCGAGCTCGCTCGGCAGGAATTCCCGGTCCCCGCGGTACGCCTGGCGGGCGGACCCGGCGCCGGGCTGGGCGGCGCGTTCCTGGTCATGGACCACGCGGCCGGGAAGATGCCGCTGGACGGCCTGGACGGGATAGCCGCGCTGGGGCGGCTTCCCGTACTCGCCCGCGACCTGCCTGAACTGCTCGGCCAGGCTTCCGCCCGGCTGCATGCCCTCGACCCCGCTCCACTCCGGCAGGCGCTGTGCGACGCCATGGTCACCGTCACGGTCACCACCGCTATGCTGGCCCGCCTGCAGGAGGCGTCCGCCGCGGCCGGGCGGGCGGACCTGGCC
>JBAPYC010000990.1:0-8725 GCA_049284535.1 Streptosporangiaceae bacterium | reverse complement strand
CCTGGAGCAGATCGCCGGGGACCTGGAGCAGTTGCGCGGGCTGGGCGCCGAGGTGGTCATCCTCGATCCGTTCAACGGCGACCTGGACGAGATCAGGCACCCCGAAGGGGCGTGGCGGGCGCTGGCGGCCGTCGCCGGCCTGCGCACCGGGCAGACCCCGGACATCGAGACCGAACGGAGCGGCCAGTGACATCACCTGAACCTGCGAGCGACCTCCCCGCGGGTGTGGTCCCCGCGGATCTGCAGCACCTGCGCCGGTGCGTGGAGCTGGCCGCCGAAGCTGTCGTGGCCGGAGACTTCCCGTTCGGCTCGGTCCTGACCGGGGTCAGCGGCGAGGTACTGGCCGAGGACCGCAATCGCGAGAACAGCCTGGGCGATGCCACCCGGCATCCGGAGTTCGAGCTGGCCCGCTGGGCGGCCACGAACATGGCGGCCACCGACCGCGCCGCGGCGACCGTGTATACCTCGGGCGAGCACTGCCCGCAGTGCTCGGCGGCGCACGCCTGGGTCGGGCTGGGCCGCATCGTCTACGTCAGCTCGTCCACGCAGCTGACCGGCTGGCTGGCCGAGCTGGGCATGCCGCCGTCCCCGGTGCGTGCCCTGGCCATCACCGACATCGCACCGGGGCTGACCGTGTACGGTCCGGTGCCGGGCCTGGATGAGCAGGTCCGTGACCTGCACCGCCGGTTCAGGACGGCGGCCAGCTGACCCAGCGGGTGCGGATCGTGATGCCGCCCTGCGGGCGGCCGCTGGCCAGGCCGGCGGTCTGGATGCAGAAGTGCGACCACATGTTCAGCTGGATCTCCTTGGCCAGCCGCAGTTTGTTGTAGAGCAGGTCGGCCAGCCGGTCACCGGCCCGGGCCCACGACTCGATCTCGAACCTCAGGGCGTCCCCGTCCCGCTCGGCCCGGAACTCGATCTCCCCGGCCTCCAGGTGGCCGGTCATGGTGGCCAGCCGGAACGAGGCGTCCTCCCGGCGGATGACCCGCACGGGGCCGTCCCAGGGCCCGGGCATGCGGACGATGAACTCATCACCCCGGCGCATCTTGTCCTCCGCGCCCCGGGTCTTGCGGAACACGGCCACCTCTGGTGCGGTCCGGTTGAGGTTGGCTGCCACCTTGTCGATCAGGTCGTGCGGGCTCATCGGGCTGTTCACGATCCGGACCGCGTAATACCGGTGCAGCAGCTGCCCGAAACCTTCCGCAGCGGGCTGCAGGCCCTCGGCCAGATCGGGAGCTTCCACCGGGTCCGCCAGATCCGCCTTGCTGCCAGGCTCCTCCGAGCGGTGCAGGGGAATCGTCCGCCACATATACCGCCAGCTGACCACCGCAATGCCGAGCGGCCAGCGGAGCACGATGCCCAGCTGGGCCGGGCGGCTCGTCGTCGTCATCATCCGATCGTCCCATTTCACGCTGGTGGTGCGGGGCGGCGGGGGGCTCATAGTTTGGGCAGCCGGCGAGCCGGTATAGATGTGTGATGGACATAGGCCAGGTAGTCCGGCAGACCGGTCTGCGCAGCGTGCACATGCAGGCCGCGTCGCTGGGATCGATAGGGCTCTGCATCAGCTTGTGGATCCGCGCCAAGACCGTGGACCAGGACGAACGCGGCAACGCCGAGCGGCGCGCCATCTTTGTCGGGCTGTGGCCCCCGATGTTCTGGCTGATCGGTGACTCCATCAAGGACCGCAAGTAGGTGCCGTGGTTCAGCTCGGTTGACGAGGCGTCCGCTCTGGCCGGGCTGCGGGACCGCCAGGTGAACTACGACCCGGCGCACGCGCCGCAGGACGGCCGGCCGGACGGGCACTGGCACGTCGACTCCGGTGACATCCTGCTCGGCCGCGAAGAGCCGGGTCCGCCCGCCCAGCGCGGCATCTGGGACAGCGGATGCCTCCTGGTGCGGCAGTACGAGTTCGCCGAGCCCCGGATCCTGCGCGCGGCCTACCGGCCCGCCGACGACCTGCTCGGCCGGGACATGCTGCTCGAGGGCCGGTTCTTCGGCTTGCGGTTCTATCTCGGGGTCAGGGTCACCGCGGTGATCGATGAGACCCGGGAGGGCGACGCCGGGCCGGAGCGGGTCTGGGGCTGGAGCTACCAGACGCTCCAGGGGCACCTGGAGGAGGGGCGGCTGAACTATGAGGTCATCAAGAACCTGACCACGGGCCAGGTCGTCTTCCGGGTGTCGGGATACTCCCGGGCCGCGCCGATCCCGAGCCCGGTGGTCCGGTGGGGTTTCGCTCTGTTCGGCCGGTGGACCCAGCGGCGCTTCTACGCGGCGGCGCAGAAGCGGCTGCGCCGCCTGATCCAGGCCGGACAGCGCGGAGCGGCGCTCCCGGTCCCGGCGGTCCGGGCGGACGGCATCGCCCTGGCCCCGACCGGTTCGACCGCGCATCCGCTCGAGCGGGCAGCCAAGGGCTTCCTGCACCCAGGCGTATCGCGCGGCTTATTCTGCTTGAGAGCAGTCCGCTGCGCTCGCTCTCGACTGTATATTCGACACGGCCGGGTTCCAGGTGTATCGTTTACGTATGGTCACCATGTCAGGCGACGTGGCCCGGACCCGGTACCAGTCGCGTCCCGGACGTCGTGCGGTGGTCGCCGCCAGCCTCACCGACCTCCGCGGCCCGGTCGAAGGCCAGGTGGAGCTGCCGCTGTGGCTGTTCTGGAGCGCTCCCGGGCATACGTTCGACCTGGCCGATCGCGACGTCCTGCGGTGGCTGTACCAGACCGTGCTGCGCGAGGCGGGCAGCGCGGAAGACCTGGCTGCCTACCTGGACGGCGGCACTCTCATCGCGCTGTGGCCTGATCTGTTCCTGCCCAGGGGCGTCCGCCAGGCGTGGGAGGACCAGCACCCGGCCCTGCGGGCCGCGGCGGCTACCGCCGTCGCCTGATGCCCATCAGCGAATTGCAGCGTGAGGTGGCCAGCGTCGCCTTGCGCGCGGCTGCCCGCCACGGGTTTGCCCTGGCGGGCGGCAATGCCCTGATCGCGCACGGGGTTATCGACCGCCCCACCGACGACGTGGACTTGTTCAGCGACCAGGAGACCGGCGTGGCCGCCGCCGCCGATGTGGTGGAGGATGCGCTGCGCGAAGCGGGCTTCGGTATTGAGCGCCGCGACACCGCCGGCGAGCTCGCGGAGATCTTCGAGGGAGCGGGCGAGGGCCTGGCCGAGTGGGTCATCACCGCCCCGGGCGGGCAGCAGACCATGCTGCAGATGGCCTACTTCGACCGGACCCGCGGCCCGGTGACCATGGATGTCGGGCCGGTCCTGGATCTCGATGACCTGGCCGGATGGAAACTGGTGGCGCTGCTGAACCGCGCAGAGCCTCGCGATTACATCGACACCGCCGCTGCCCTGGAGCATTACACCGTCGGCCAGCTGATCAGCTTTGCCAGACGGCTTGATCCCGGGCTGGAGGACCGCGACTTCGCCGACGCGGGCCGGCGGCTGGACTCGATGCCCGACCAGCTGTTCACCATTTACCAGCTCAGCCAGCGGGACATCGCCCGGCTGCGGGAGCGGTTCGCCGCCTGGCCCCGGATGTGACAATCGCCCGGATGTAGACGGCTATCATGTGACACGCGCCATTCATGCCGTCGGCCAGCCGGCTGATCCAGCAGCGCGAAGTTCGCTATCGCATGTGCCTGGACATCCGAAGGAGAGCGCGTGGGGTCTGGATCCCGCGAGGTTCCCGCGGCGCAGCAGCCAGCGGGCCATCCCGGCGTGCAGCATGACAATGAGCACTCCGGGGTGAAGACGGCAGTCCTGCGCAGGCCGGGGACCAGGGCGGACGGGTACCTGGCGCGAACGCCGGCGCTGGCCTGGCTCGTCGCCGGGGTGGCGCTATTTGCCGTTTCCGTGCTGGTGTATCAGCAGCTCCTGGCGGCCAACCCGATCTTGTGGGGGCATACCGACGAATGGGTCTACCGCGCCGCCGGAGTGGTGGTCCGCCAGCACCCGGCGGGCCTGTACCGCGTGCTCCTCGGTGAGAAGGGTGCGTCACAGCTCCCGTTCACCTATCCTCCGTTCGCCGCTCTGGTGTTCGCCCTGGGTACCCCGTTCAGCTTCGCGGTGTGGCAGACCGTGCTCGTCATCATCAGCGTCGCGCTGCTGCCGGTGATCCTGTTCCTCTCGCTGCGCGTCTGCGGACGTGGCGGGATTACCGGCGCGGCCCTCGCGTTCGCGCTGGCAGCGGTAGCGCTGTGGCTGGAGCCCGTCTACATGACGCTGTACTTCGGCCAGATCAACCTGATCTTGCTGGTACTGGTGATCGCCGACCTCGCATTGCCGGACTCCTGCAAGTGGAAGGGAATCGGTATCGGCATAGCGGCCGGGATGAAGCTGACCCCGCTGATCTTCATCCCCTTCCTGCTGGGCTCGCGAAGGGTCCGCGCCGGGCTGGTGGCCCTGCTGAGCTTCGCCGTCACGGTCGTGATCGGATTCCTGGCGCTCCCGGCCGCCTCGCGTGATTTCTGGACCGGCAGCCTGGCCAGCCGGGGCGACTACAAGCTGCAGAACCAGTCGATCAACGGGGTCCTGGAACGGCTGTTTCCCAGCCACCCAGCGGCCCACACACTCTGGCTGGCCCTGGCGTTCGCCGTCGCCGTGGCCGGCCTGGCGATCGCGGTAATCGCCAGCCGCAGAGGTCTGGAGCTCCTCGCCATCGTGGCGACCGGGCTCACCGGCCTGCTGATCTCGCCAATCTCGTGGACCCATCACTGGGTCTGGGCTGTCGTGCCAGCTCTTGCGCTCATGGCCGCCGGCGCCGGGCGCCGGGTGACGGGGACTGGCGAGCTGGCGGCTGTCCGCCCGCGGGACTGGATCGCCCGGGCCGGCGGAGCGGCGGTGATTCTCATCCTGTTCGGCGAATGGCCGAGGCGGACCCCAGTTGGCCACGTCATCGAGTGGCTGCCCTCGGGATTGCTGCGGATCGCCCCGCACGACTACGGCCGGGAGTACACCTGGCATGGCGGGCTGCTGCTGCTCGGCAACCTGTACGTGATCACGGGTGCCGTCGCCCTGGCTGGCGTGGGCGGGTACTTGTGGGCTACCCGGGCCCGGCCACAGAACTAGCCGGACAGGGTCCAGGTCACGCGACCCGGACCGCGTCACCCACGCTGATCCGGCCCGGCTGCAGGACCTGGGCGTAGACGCCGGCGCACGGTTCCGGGCCGAAGCCATCCATGGGCACGACCCGGTTGTGACGGGCCAGGACCCGCAGCGCCTCGGTGTCGCGGGGCAGCTCACCGTGGGCCAGGGTCGGCACCGCGCAGCGGGCAGTCAGCGCGATCACCCGCAGCACGAGCTCATTGCCGATGCGGACCTCCCGGCCGTCCCAGTCATTTTCGGCGAAGCCCGCGGCCCTGGTCCGGATGACCACGTTCGGCCGGTAGCGCTGCACGTCAGCGCGGCCGTACGGGCTCAGCTCGGCGATCCGGTCCAGGGTCGAGGTGGTCAGCAGGTGCAGCGGCGCAAAGTCAACGAAGGTGCCGGGCGGGGCGCCCGCGCCGAGCTCGATGATCTGCGCGTCGACATCGGCAGTGATCCCGGAGCGGAGGACCGCCTCGGGCACGGCCCGGTCCAGCGTCGCGCCCGCCGGCGGGGTGGCAGTCAGCGTGACCGGCTCGTCCAGCACACCGGACAGGACCTCGTCGACGTGGGCGTCGCGGCTGGAGACGGTCTTGCCGTCCGGCAGCGTGATCCGGACGTCGCCGGCCTGTACCTCGGCCGACAGGGTGAGCAGGTCACGCCAGAGCCGCGGGTACTTCGCGCTCGCGACCTTGCCTGAGCGGAGGCTGACCACGGCTAGGCCGCGGTCCCCGGCCAGGCCGCTGGCGGTCACCTCGCTGGCGGGGACCTCCTCGCCCAGCATCGACTTGACCGGGTACCGGCGCAGCATGACGACATCTCCGAGCATGACTCTATTGTCGCGTGGGCCAGAACCAACGGCGTTCGGTTTTACAGGCGCGTTCGGTTTTACAGGCGGCGGAGCACTGAGACGACCCGGCCCAGGATCACGGCGCCGTCGCCCAGGACCGGGGCGTAGGCGGGGTTGTGCGAGATCAGCCAGACGTGCCCATCGCGGCGCTGGAAGGTCTTGACCGTCGTCTCGCCGCCGATCATCGCGGCCACGATGTCGCCGTCCTCGGCCTCCGGCTGCTCCCGGACCACGACCCAGTCCCCATCGGCGATAGCCGCGTGGATCATCGCGTCCCCCGCTACCTGCAGGCCGAACAGGGTGCCCTGCTCCACCAGCTGGCGGGGGAGCGGGATCACGTCCAGCACCGATTCCCCGGTCACGACCGGGCCGCCGGGGGAGATTTGCCGCACCAGCGGCACGTGGACGGCCTCGGGCGCCGGGACGTCCGCGACGTCCGCGGCGATGTCGCCGTTCGCCGGGCGGACGGCGGGCTGGCCGGGCAGGCGCACCTCGACCGTCCGCGGCCGCCCGACGTCCCGGTGCAGGTAGCCCTTGGCCTGCAGCACGCCGAGCTGGTAGGCGACGCTGGAAGTACTGGTCAGCCCGACCGCCTTGGCGATCTCCCGCATCGAGGGCGGGTAGCCGTGCTGCTGCACCGAGTCCCGGATGACCTGGAGTACCTTGCGCTGCCGCCAGGTTAGCACGTGGTCCGGATCGGGCTTGTCCGGGGTGGCCGGGCTGACGGCCGGCCTGCTGCCCTTTGGCTTGCGTCCGGGTCGGCCCTTTTGCCGGGGCAGCGGACTCGCGTCGATAGAGACGGCCATAAAGGCGAGAGTAGTCTTGGCCGGCTGCCATTTCCTAGTCCCGGCTTGCCGTTACTGTCCCGGCGGTCAGCCGCGTTTATCCGCCTTTCTTGGATTATTTGTTTGCATTAGCTCCACTGCTTGCCGTTCTTGAAGTCAGCACCGAACGTGATGGCGATGGCGGACAGGACCGCGTGGTTGGAGGTGATCAGGCCGAGCTCGCGATTGTCGTTCAGTGAGGTGCTGGAGAAGTTTTCCGAGCCGATGAATATCCTGGCGCCGGACCGGCCGTAGTCGGCTTCGATGACCTTGCCGTGAATGTAAAAGCCGGTCGACGAGCTGTAGTAGCTGAGGTGAATTCCGGCGTCGGCCAGCTTGCTATAGGCGCTGTCGTACTCGCCGTCCTCGTTTTCCCCGCATACCTGCACGTCTACGCCGCGCTTGGCCGCTTTGATCAGGGCTTTCTCGATGGTCGTGTCACCCATTTCCTCGCTGTAGATACGCAGGCTGCTGTGCGCGCCGTTGATCAGGGCGAGCATCTTGTCTTCAGAGTCGGTCGGGGACCAGACCAGATCGGCGCCGTCGCTGGGGTGAATGGACTGGTGCGCGAAGTCGGCGGTGAACACCGCGGTGATCGCGCTGACGTCGGACCGGTCGGTGTCCGTGACCAGGAAATCCCGGGAGGTGGAGTAGTACTCGCTGGTCAGGTTGGCGGTCATGATCACCGCTTCGGATCCGTCTACGACCATGGTCTTCTGGTGGGTGTAGCGGAATCTGGAGGAGGACCAGGTGACCTTGACCCCATGCGAGCGGAAATAGGAGTAGGCGCTGGAGTTCTCCTTCTGCTCGGCCTGATCCAGGATGACCTCCACCCGCACGCCGCGCTTGGCCGCAGCGGCCAGGTCCTTCTCGGCCGTGGTGTCGGCGAACTCGTACATGGTGATGTCGATGCTGTGCTTGGCCCCGTCGATGAGGCTGTAGACGGGGGAGAAGCCTGCTCCCGGCTCGATGATCAGCGGGCCGGCTGTCACCGGGCCTGCCTGGGCCGCGGCCGTGGCCTGCGCGGGAGCGGCAGCATCAAGCTGGGCCTTGCAGCCGGTGACGGCCAGCAGGCCGGCCGCCACCGCGGAGGCGGACACCAGGACGCTACGGCGGAACATGTGAGGCATCCTCCTGAAGGTGCTGAGCTGTCGGCCGTTCCTCTACCCGCGCGCGGGCAAATAAGCTCGGGCACGAGGGTTTGGACACGAACGTCTGCGCACCGCTGACGAGCGGTCCCCGGACGCCGCCGAGTGGGGTCCCGTCGTCCAGCCGGTACAGCTGGAGGTAAATGTCGGACGCTGTCAGGCTGACATCGGGATCAGGCGCCTCGATCGTCAGGTCGCCGTTCCGGTCCGCGGTACCGTTGGCCAGATCCGTGGGAGTGACGAACTGGCCTCCGCAACGCCCCTGAAGCAAGCCGTAGGACTGTCCCGGCTGGGCGTGCTGGCCGTAGACGAAAATCCAGGTCAGTTCCGCCGAACCCGGCTGAGCGCGGACGGCCGCGACGCCGATGGCGTACGAACCGAGCCGCACGCTGGGGAGCGCGAACACGGCGCTGAATGCACCGGTCAGCTGAGCCGGGGCCGCCGTCGGCCGCTGCGTCCGCTGCTGCGCTTGGTGCAGCGCTTGGTGCAGGCTGGCGATGGTGCTGTCGCGGTGCACAACAGTCACGGCCAGGCCGGAGATCACGCCCACAAGGACCAGCAGGACCACGGTGAATACGATCCAGGCCGAGTGGCGTGGACCCGGTCCGGACGACACGATGTCGGGCTGCTCATCCATGACAAGGGCAAGTCTGGCCTACTCGTTCCCGCAGACAAAGCATGAGGCCGGGTCGGAGCGGCGTGACGGGCTCCCGTTCGGGCCTGGACGAGTGATTCCTAGCCCGGATCTTTACGGCGTGTCGGGTTGATGCAGATATGGGGAGAGGGCATCGAGGGCCGGTCGTGACGGCAGACCCCGCACC
>JBAPYC010000989.1:0-4898 GCA_049284535.1 Streptosporangiaceae bacterium | reverse complement strand
TCAAGAAGGTTGTCCGGCGCCACGCCGAGGAGACTGGGCAGCGCTACACCGAAGCGCTGACGGATATCGAGGGTCTCGGTGCGCGGATGCACCACGAGCCCGTTGCCGAGCGGCTTCTCGCCCATCTCCGGGATCGCTACGGCATTGACCCGGTCGCGGCGACGAAGCTCAGTGTGCACAAGACCTACGTGTTCCGCATCGACCGCAATGACGGCAGCCCGTGGGTCGCTCGCGCGTTTCCCCCCGCCCGGCCGCGTGCCGGTGTCGAGGGTGACGCCGCGATCCTGGGATTCCTGGAGCGGCACGACTATCCCGCGGAGCGCCTGGCGGTCGATGATGCCGTGTCTGACTTCGATGGCAGCGCGGTCCTCGTGACGCGGTTCATCGAAGGCGCCCAGCTCCCCGACGGTGCCGCGAAGTTCGCCATGATGGGTGAGCTGCTCGGACGGCTGCACGCGCTGCCGTACGACGATTCCGTCAGCCGCCCAGGTGGAGCCAGTGGTGAGGACCCGAGCCGCGAGGGCACGCCACGTCATGACCTGCTGGCCGCCCTGTCCTTTCTCGATGCCGTCGGCACGAAGGTCGCGGCCGCGGACCGCGAGCGATTCGAGCAGCTCCGCGACCAGGTGCGCTCGGCCGACGATGGTCACGGCCTTCCGGAAGGCTTGCTCCACGGAAACCTCCTGCACGCCCCCGATCACGCCGTCCTGAGCGAACAAGGGCCGGTCGCGATCAACTGGAAAGCGTCCGGGCGCGGACCGCGCCTCGCCGACTTCGCCTACCTGATGTGGGGCACGGGTGCGTGGAACCCGCGTCGGCCGAACCAGGAGTGGATCTACGCGGCCGTCAGCGCCTACCGCCGGCACATCGAGCCGACCGACGACGAACTCGACCGGCTCGAGGCGGTCATGTATATCCGGACGCTCTACCTCGCCTGTTTCGGCTACCGGCGCGCCCTCGCGAGCGGCCGGGCATTCCGCGAGTGGGGCTTCATCGAACCACCCGAGTACTTCAGCTCCACCGCAGCTGCAGTCCGGGCCGCGTTCGGCCGGTAGGTCGCCGGTGCGGCCACGGAACGACGATGGTTCGTCAGCGGCGCGCCAGAAGTCTCGCGCGCAGGTGCCCGTAGAGGTCCCGGAGGACATCGTCGAGCGGGTCCGCACGCTATGCCTGGCGCTGCCCGAGGTGACGGTGCGGGTCGACGGTTCACTGACCAGAGCGAGATCGACGGCGCAGTCGTTCGACATCCGCCGGAGGTCGTTCTGCTTGCTCGTGGCGACGGAGGACCCGGCTGGCAAGCCCGTCCCGCTGCTGGTGTTGCGTGCCGACCCAGAAGAACGCGAGGCGTTGCTGTCCATGGGCCACCCGTTCTTCGCCTCGCGAGCCGGCCGCGACCGCATCGGGGTGCTGCTCACCGACGACACCGACTGGGAGGAGATCCGTGAGCTCGTGACCGAGAGCTACCGGGTTCTCGCGCCGAAGAAGCTCACCGCGCTGCTCGACTAGCACGGCTGGCCGCCGGGCCCGCTGTGGCCACGGCCCGGATCATCAGCAGCTCCTCGCCAGCCAGCTCCCCGGCCCCTGACCTAGCCAGGGCAGCCCGGCACGCAGCGCCGCCACCGTGATCAGTCCGGCAGCGTCGCCTCGACCAGCCAGCCGCCGTGCGGCGTCGGCCCGGCGAGGAGCTGACCGCCCAGATCCTGGACACGCTCGCGCAGGCCGATCAGCCCGCGTCCGGTGCCGGACAGGTTCAGCCGCTCCTGCTCGGAACGGTCGTTTTCCACCCGGACGGTCAGGCCTCTCCCGGAGCCGTTGACCAGCACTCTGACGGCCGCACCGGGGGCATGGCGCAGCGCGTTGGTCAGGCTCTCCTGAACCACGCGGAAGGCGATGTGCGCCGTGCGGACGGCTACGCCGTCCCGGTCTCCTTCGAACCGGCACGATACGTCCAGCCCGCTGCGGGCGGCTCTGGTCACGACCTCCTCGATCAGGGTCAGATCGGGTCCGCCGACCTCCGTCCCGCCGAGCAGGTCCACGAGCCGGTGCAGGTCTTCCTGACCCTGCCGGGCGGACTCCGCTATGGCGGCGAAGGCCTGCTGAGCCCGGACCGGGTCGTGGCCGACGAGACGCTGTCCCGCCGCGGCCTGGATGACCATGACGCTGATCGCGTGGCCGATGATGTCATGCAGCTCACTGGCGATGCGGGCCCGCTCGTGCCGCAGCGCGATCTGGGCGAACAGCTCACGCTCCTCCTCGAGCTCGCGGCCACGGCGGGCGAGCTGATCCACGGCCTCATCTCGCAGCCGCAGGACCGTGCCGGCGCCGAAGCCGGGCACGCTGAACATCACCACCGCGACCGGGCTGGTGGGCGGCAGAACGAGCCAGAAGACGTACAGGTAGACGCCCAGGCAAAGTGCCGCCAGCCACGCCGCCCGGCCAGTCCAGGCGAGCGCGGCCACCGCCGCGAGGCCGGCCATGATAGCCAGGGCGGACTGGGGGAACCAGATGTCCTGGCCGAGGAGGGCGACCACGAACCACAGCGATCCGCCCAGGACGGCGACCAGGCGGGGATGGGTGCGCCACCACATCAGCGACAGCCCGCTCGCCAGCAGCGATGCCATGGCGATGTTGCCGGCCAGGCTGCCCGGCCAGCCGTGCAGCGCGACCGGGAGGGCAACGAGGAGGAGAACCAGGACTGCGATCCCCGCCTTTTCCAACCGCTGCATGGCCGCCCCCGACGTCAGCCGAGCACGGGCAGCTGGGCTACCGCGCCGGCCTGGCCCCGGGCGATCTTCACGTCGAGCGTGCCGCCGAGCAGGCGGGCGCGTTCCTTGGCCCGGGCGATGATCTCCTTAACTTCGGCGCTCTTGCTGACCGGGCCGGTCACGCGGATCTCCAGCGCCGTCTCGTCGAACCGCACCGCGACGGCGATCGGGGCATCCGGCTGGTCGGCGAGCGCGGCGATCAGGTGCTCGACGATGCGGTAAGCCGACAGCTCGACGCTGGCCGGCAGTGACCGCGGGTTGCCGGTCACCGTCAGCCGGGCGAGCGCCGGCTGGTGCTGGGCCAGCAGTGCGTCGAGGTGCGCGACGGAGGGAGTGGGGGTCAGGACCGCGTCGCCCCCGCGCAGCAGGCCGACGACCTCGCGCATGTCGTCCAGCGTGCGCCGGCTGTCCGTCTCGATCGATTCCAGCAGCGCCTTGGCCTGTTCCGGAGCCAGGCCGCCGGCGGACTCGGCCGCCGTGCTCAGCTGCGCCAGACGCTCCTGAAGGAGGCCGTCGAGCTGCCGGGACAGCTGGGCCCGGTCGTCGGTGATCACCAGGGCGGCCCGCTCGTCACGCAGCCGCCGCAGCTCGACGTCACGGGCTTTGAGCTCCCGGTTCAGCACGGCGCGACGACGGACGGCCCAGCCGATCCCGAAGACGATCAGCATCACCGGCAGGACGAGGCCGATCACGTTAGGGCCGGTGGTCGCGTCGACCACAACGACGGCAAAGGCCAGCAGCGCGCTGAGCCCGGCGGCTAGCCACGCCTTCGCCCGCTCGTAGGTCAGCGCCGCGAGGAAGGCCAGCACGAGGGCGAGCGGGAGCCCGGCGCCGCACCGGGTCACCCACCCGAACAGGACATCGTGCAGGACCATGACCACGATCGCGACGCCGATGACGGCGAGGAGGCTGCGCCGCCACCACAGCACCGGTACGGTGGCGGCGGCGAACACCGGGATCATCCACAGTGAGTGGGAACTCAGCGTGTGGACCATCGACCCATCGGCGACCGCCCTGGCCACCTGGGCGTCGGTGGACCGGACGTTGAACACCATCAGGACCACGCCCAGCGCGGTGAGCACCCCGGCGAGAATCCAGTCGCCGATCTTGATGCCACGGAATGCCCACGTCATCGCCGCCCCCCCTCGTCCGTCAAGCCGGCGTTCAGGCAGCCACGGCTGCGGTGGCGGGCTGCTCCTCGCTCGCATTCCTGGTCGCCTTCTTGTTCACCCTAACCTGCACGAAGCGGCCGATCCCATAGAAGATTGCGCCGCCCGCAACCGCGAGCGGCAGCGCACTGAGCAGGGTGTCGATCGAGGCGTCCCGGGCTATGGTCACGATCTGCAGCAGCAGGATGATCGCGAGGGAGAACAGATGCTCCCGCCGGCCGACGGCGAACCGGGCCACCGCGTAGGCGAGCGCGAACGACAGCGGAAGCACCACGCCGCAGCGGGTGTTCCAGCCGAACAGAAGCACGTGCACGGCCAGGGCGGCCGTGGTGACCGCGACGACCGCGAGGATGTTGCGCCGGCGCCACAGGATTGGCACCGTCACGGCCAGGAAGACGGGCAGCATCGCTGCCGTGGTGGTCGACTGCGGGTGCGGCAGCCCGTGCTCGTGGGCGGTGATGTTCTCGTACATCAGGTACGCCCCGGCCGCGGTGGCCAGGGCGGCCAGCACGTAATCGAGTGGCCGGATTCCCTTGAAGATGGCGTTCATTGGTCTTCCTTTCCTGCGGTTGAAGTCGATGCCTCGACCGTAGGAAGAAGGCCCTGTAGCCATCGTCCGGCGCAAGGATGACGTTGCAGCCCGGCGTCGTTCTCAAGGATGACCTGGCGGTCAGCAGCGGGACCTGCACAATTGTGGGTATGTCCGCGAAGATCCGGGTGCTTCTCGCCGACGACCAGACTCTTGTCCGCACCGGGTTCCGGGTGATCCTGGAGACCGAAGGAGACATCGAGGTGGTCGCCGAGGCTGACACCGGCCATGAGGCGATCCGCCAGGCTCAGCTGACCAAGCCCGACGTGATCCTGATGGACATCCGGATGCCCGAGCTCGACGGCCTGGCCGCCACCGAGGAGATCCTGCGGCACGCCGACCCGCCCACGATCGTCGTGCTCACCACCTTCGATC
>JBAPYC010000988.1:0-2166 GCA_049284535.1 Streptosporangiaceae bacterium | reverse complement strand
GGAAAACCAGGAAAGCCGGCGACTTCCCTGCCCGCAAGCCGGGCGAGCCCAGCGTCACCAATGTCGTGCGGAGAATCGAGTTCCACCTGCTCTACCCATGGCATATCACCTAAAAGCAAGGACATTGCCCTGGGTCGGCTCGTCCAGGATGAGCAGCTCGGGGTCCGGGATCAGCGCCATGGCGAAGCGCAGCCGCTGCTGTTCTCCCCCCAAGCATTTCCCGACCCGGCGGCCCGCGATCGCGGTGATGCCCGCCCGCTCCAGCACCTCGGCGACGGGACGGCTGACGGCGAAAAGCCGGGCCGTGTACTCGGCCGTCTCAGCTACCGTGAGGTCCTTGAGCAACGCCCCCGTCTGCATGACGGCGGAGACCAGGCCCTTGCGGACCGCCTGCCGCGGCGCCATGCCGTAGACCTCGACGGCACCGGCATCGGGCCGGGACAGGCCCAGGATCATGTCGATCGTCGAGGTCTTCCCGGCCCCGTTGGGGCCCAGGAAAGCCATCACCTCTCCCGGGCCGACGGCCAGCTCGACTCCCCGCACGGCCTGAACCGAGCCGAACGACTTATGCACGCCCCGCAGGTCAACCGCAAGCAGCGGCACGGCGCCGTCCCGGCGCCCCGGCCGCGCAGGATGCTCCGCATCGTCCCGGGCTAGCTGGATGGCATGCCCCGGCGGGCTGGCCAGCGACCCGGGGCTCTTACGCACCCCGGCCGCCTTTGCCGCGCCACCACCAGGGCGCGAAAGAGCCCGTGCGTCCCTTGCGCAGTGCCGCGATCCCGGCGGCCAGGAGCACGGCAACGATAATCAGCTCAATACTCATCCCGGTGCCTCCTGGCGTGCGGAATTGGGCACAAGAGGCGTCGGGCCTGCGAAGGGCGACGGCCCAAAATGGCCGTCCTGCCCGAACCAGGCCTCTCATGGGTCAATCTGCTAAACCGGCGCTACCAGAGTCCGGAGCAACGCTCCCGGCCGCTGTTCAAATTGCCTCAAGCAGAGACCAGCACGACTGCGGGAATATCCGCCGTGTCAGCACTGACGCTACATCAGGCCATATCGCAATTCAATAGACGCTGGCGGGCCCGAAGGGGCACTTTTGCGGGCAGATGGCAATAGCGGGCCGGCCATAAAACCGCCAGGAGCACAACAGTGATGATCATTGGGGCGATGGGCCGTGGCCTGGTCCCCGTCCGGTGCTCCGGTGTAGCTGGCCGTCGTCGGTGGCTGGCTCCTGCCCTCGGCGTTCCAACACACATGCAGGCAACAGGAAACTAGCAAAAAGTTTCTAGAAAATATGCTACCCTTTAGGCATGGGTAATCGAGCTGTCAGCACCGCTGCCGACACGGCAACAACCAAGTCCGGAGGCATCTCCGCATGACGGCAATCGCGCATCCCGAGCTTGATGGGCTGGAGCGTTACAAGTTCGGCTGGGCCGATTCGGACGTGGCGGGCGAGTCAGCGCGCCGGGGTCTGTCCGAGGAAGTCGTCAGGAATATCTCGGCGCTGAAAGACGAGCCGCAGTGGATGCTGGACCTGCGGCTGAAGGGCCTGAAGCTGTTCCGGCGCAAGCCGATGCCGGCGTGGGGCGCGGATCTGACTGGCATCGACTTCGAGAACATCAAGTACTTCGTCCGCTCTACCGAGAAGCAGGCCGCTAGCTGGGACGACCTGCCTTCGGACATCAAGAGCACCTACGACAAGCTGGGCATCCCCGAGGCGGAGAAGCAGCGGCTGATCGCCGGCGTGGCCGCACAGTACGAAAGCGAAGTTGTTTACCACACGATCCGCGAGGATCTGGAGGACAAGGGTGTCATCTTCCTGGACACCGACACCGCGCTCAAGCAGTACCCGGACCTTTTCCAGGAGTATTTCGCCACGATCATCCCGGTAGGCGACAACAAGTTCGCCGCGCTGAACACCGCGGTGTGGTCCGGCGGCAGCTTCATCTACGTGCCGAAGGGCGTGCGCGTGGACATCCCGCTGCAGGCCTACTTCCGGATCAACACCGAGAACATGGGCCAGTTCGAGCGCACCCTGATCATCGTCGACGAAGGGGCCAGCGTCCACTACGTCGAGGGCTGCACCGCGCCGATCTACTCCTCTGACTCACTGCACTCCGCGGTCGTCGAGATCGTCGTCAAGGCCGGCGGTCACTGCCGGTACAC
>JBAPYC010000987.1:0-3561 GCA_049284535.1 Streptosporangiaceae bacterium | reverse complement strand
GTCGCCAGTCCAGCCGCCACCTGGGGCGCGAAGGGCGCAATCTCGGCCACGGCGCGGTCGAGCCCGGCCAGCGCCTCGGCGTCACCGGGACGGGCCCCCCGCAGCAGGTGGTACGCCGCGGGAACCGCCGAACCGTCGCGGGCCAGCAGCATCCGCCCGTACTGCCAGTGCAGGGCCTGCTGGACGGGCTCGGCCAGCAGCCGCGCGACCGCCTGCCGGACGAACTCGTGCCGGAAGGCCAGGCCGTCCGCCCCGACCACGAGGAGGCACGCGGACACCGCCTCGTCCAGCGCGGCCAGCAGGGCGCCCGGCGATTCGCCCAGCATCTCGCCGACGTCCTCGAGCCGGAACAAACCCCCGAGAACCGACGCCGTCGACACGAACCGCCGGGCGCGGGCAGAAAGGCCCCTGAGCCGGTCCCGGGCCAGGGGCTCGATCCGGCTCGTCACCTGGGCACTGCTCACCTGGGCGCGGGCCAGGCTGGCGTGCCCGTCGCGGACCACGATGGCGTTCTCGTCGCGGAGCCCGCGGAACACCTCGGCCAGGATGAGAGGGTTCCCGGCGGCGCCGGCGGCCAGTTCGATCAGTGTCTGGTCGGGGACGGCGCCGAGCACATCACCGATCAGGGCGACCTGGGCCTCATGATCCAGCGGCCCGAGGCTGATCCGGGCCGCTCCGTCGCTTTCGAGCAGCCCGAACAGCAGCTCGGCAGACCCGGCGTCCGATGATGTGCCCACGGCCAGAATCCAGGAAAGCGGAAGGGGCGCCAGCCGCCCTGGCATGGACCGCAGCGCCTGAGTGGTGGCCAGATCGGCCCACTGGACGTTGTCCACGGTGACCAGCACCGGGCCGGCGGAGGCCAGTTCCTCCAGCCCGTCCAGCGAAGGGGCCGGCCTCAGCTCATCGGCCGCCGTGGCTACCACGCGGAACCCCCGCCGGCCTGCTTCCTCGCCGGCCAGGGCCAGCAGCAGTGATTTCCCCGCGCCAGGTTCCCCTTCGACGAGCAGCAGCCGGCCTTGGCCCTGCTGCGTGCCGTCCAGCAGGCCTAGGACGGTCTCGAACTCCGCGTCGCGCCCCCGCATCGGGGAATCCTGGTCAGCCACGGCATCCCCCCAACAGGTCCGCCGTCATGCGCAATTGCGCGTTAGCACTTACCCTATGCCGCGTTCGCCGAGGTCGGAAGGCGGGCGGACACTTCTGTCTGTGCGTCTCACCCGGTCCGTTCGTCTAAAAAAACCGGACGGAACGGTCCGTGGTGCTCCGCTCCATAGCCAAGGCATCCTGCGCGCCGGTCAGTTCGATGACCCGCCGGACTGCCGCCGAGGTCGCGATCAGGCGCAGGAACACGCCGCGCATCTCGGCGCGGCGCCGGGTCAGAAGGAGCGCCCGCAGGCCGGCGCAGTCTATGAACGAGACGCCGGACATGTCGAGCATGAGCTTCGCGCCGCACTCGCGGATGATCCGCAGCAGGGACTGCTGCAGCGGGGCCTCCGTGCAGACGTCGACCTCCCCGCTGATCGCCACGACGGTCCCGCCGTCACCGGGGCGGATACACAGCCTCACACTCATGATCCCACCCTGACGGCGCCAGCCGCGGGCCCGCATCCCCAACGTGGACGGTCTCCGCTGGCTGGACTGGGCTAACTGGACTGGGGCTAACTGGACTGGGGCTAACTGGACTGGGGATGCGGAGCCGTTGCCGCCCCGGTGACGATGGAGCGACGAGCTGGCGCAAGGACAGGAGGTGCAGCGAGGTGCTGGTGGTCTCCATGGCGCGCCACGTGTGGCGCGAGCCGCATGACCTGACCGATGGTGAACTGGCCAGCCGGGTGTACCGGCTGGCCGGGTGCGCCGGTTCCAGCGTCGATCCCGACGACTGGTTTCCCGTGACCCGGGACGTGGCCAAGGCCCGAGACCAGGCGGCGCACGCCATCGCCGTCTGCGCCCGCTGCCCGGTGCGCCCGGATTGCCTGGAACTCTCGCTGCGGCACGCGCTCGGCATCGGCGCGCACGGAGTGTGGGGCGGGCTGGTCGAGGAGGAACGGCGGGCGGCTCGCCGCCGGTGGCTGGCCGGGACCCGCGTCACCGAATTCCTCCAGGACCAGCCCGTGGGGTTACGGCGAGACCATCAGATGGCTCTCCACCGTGGCCACCCCGGGCGCCGTCGCGGCCGCCGCCCTGGCCGCGGCGGCCTCCTGCAGCGAGTGCACATGCCCGTAGAGCTTGGCGGTGTGATCCGACACTTCGACCCTGATGTGCCGGGCATCGATCTCCGCCTCGCGCTTGAAGGCATCCTCGATCATGGACTGGACCTTCTCCTTGCTCACCGGCGGCTTGACCGTGATGAGGTTGCTCACGCCTACGACGCCTCTGACGTTGCGGACCATCCGCTCGACCTCGTGCCGCTGGTACTCGTACTCGACCTCACCTTCCAGCGTGACCCAGCCATCCGACACCCGGGCATGCACCTTCCCTTCGGGGACCTGCACGTTCCACTCCAGGACGTGCGCGATGGCCCGGGCGATGTCGGAGTCATCTCGCGGCGCGCCGGACAGCTTGACTTCCAGGTCGTTGGCCACCGCCTTGACGCCGTACACCCGCTCGGCGGCCCGGGCGGCGGCCAGCCTTTGCGCGTAGGTCGGGACGTGACCGGTCAAAGTCACCGCACCGTCCTGAACCGCGACGCCGATGGCTTCCGGGTCGGTGATCTGCGGGTCCCACCGCAGTTCGTTGATGACGTCTTGCCTGATCTCGTTGTCGGATTTCATCTGCTCGCTCTCCTTCGGATCGTTCCCCAGATTGCGCCGCGCGGCGCAGGGGCCACATCACCCGTCTGGCTAGCCGCCGGCCTTGCGGTAGACCACCAGCGCGTGCGGGTGCTTGCCGCGGGCGAACCCGGATTCGGCGGTGGCCACCTCGCCGTCGGTGGACAGCCAGATGGGCTTGCCGTTTGCCGCCCGGACGTCGACCGAGCTGGCCCGCCAGGAGCGGTAGACCCGGGAGCGGCCGAGCGTGCCGGTCAGCACCGCGGCGAGCAGGCGCGACCTGGCCAGCGCGATGGCCTCGACGACGCGGATGTCCAGGTATCCGTCGGCCAGGTCGGGACGGTACGCGGGCGCCGTCCCGTGGGGGACGTACCGGCAGTTGCCGGCGAAGTAGAGCCATAGCCGCCGGCGCCTCCCGTCCAGGACCAGCTCGTGCGGCCGGCCGCGGCGCAGCACGCGGACGAGCGCAACGGCCTCCGCCAGCCGCTTGCCCAGGACACCTTCGAGCTGCCGCCTGGCGTTCACCAGATCCACGTACACGCCAGTGCTCGAGGTGCCGACGAACGGCCGGTCCCCCACCAGGCCGAGGTCCACCTGGACGGCTTCGCCGCCACGCAGCGTGGTCAGGGCGTCGCGAGCCGACTTGACGCCGAGGTCGGCCGCGAAGTGGTTAAAGGTGCCGGCCGGGATCACCAGCAGCGGCAGGCCTGTGTCCCGGGCGACCGCGGCCGCCGCGCCTACCGTGCCGTCGCCGCCGGCCACGCCGAGGATCCGGGCGCTGGCCGCGGCCTGGCGC
>JBAPYC010000986.1:0-2684 GCA_049284535.1 Streptosporangiaceae bacterium | reverse complement strand
CTCATGTGCGGCCGCGCCCGCCAGGTCGGCCAGCTCGGCCGGGGAGGTGATCGGCTCCGGGGTGAAGCCGGTGTCCACGCACAGCACCGAGACCCCGGCCCCGGTCAGGAAGCGCTTGCTCACCTCGGCAGCACCGAGTTCGGCCCGGCGGGACACGTACTCCGGCAGTTCGGCGTGCGGCGGCAGGCCAAGCACGGGCGGGCACAGCCGGCGGAAGGCGAACCCAATCCGGGAGTCGAATACCGAACCGCCTGGCCAGCTTGCCCCTTCAGTCAGCATCGACTCCAGCGTGGCCTCGTCGGCGTCCCGGAGGATCACCCCGTGGCAGTGGTGGTCGACCAGCGCCTGCTCGGCCACGCAGGGGAGCAGGCCGGGCACTACACGGTCTCCCGTTTGCCCGCCGCCGGCGCCTCACTGCCGGGCGCCGCGATGCCCTCCCGGGCCTGCAGCGCCGCCCCCACCCGGCGCGCCGTGCCCGCCGCGACGACGACCGCGATGACCGCGACCACCAGCCAGATCGCGGACACCACCGGGAACCACCCGGCCGCGCCGGTGGGATACGGGATCACGTTGCGGTACAGGGTGTAACCCAGCACGAGCAGGCCCGCGATCGGCACGATGACCTGCCACATCGGCACCGGGAGCTTGCGCCGGACAAAGACCAGCATGATGCAGCCCAGGGAGGCCAGCACGTACACCACCAGCAGGATCAGCGTGCCGATCGTGCCGGACCACAGGAAGCTGTTGAACGCGTCGGCGTGGGCGGACACACCGGTCTCGATGATGACGATGACCGCCGCCATCGCCACGATCGCCACGGTGGCCCCGACCGGGGTACCCCAGCGCGAATTGGTGCGGCCGAGCCCGCGTGGCCCGGCCGTGTCCCGGGTCAGCGCGTACAGCAGCCGCGCCGCGCCCACCACGCAGGCCAGGCAGCAGCCGAACGCGCTGACCGTCGTGCCCAGCGTGATCACGTCGCCGACCCAGTGCCCCACGTAGGAGGAGCCCAGGTCGCCCAGCAGCGACGGGGAGGAAATGAACGCCTTGACCCCGGCCGGGCCGGCCCCGAAGCCCATCACCTCGACCGCGGTCACGACCACGAAGTAGATGCCGCCGAAGATGGCCGTGCCCAGGATGGCCCGGGGGATGTCGCGGGTCGGCCGGTTGGCCTCCTCGCCCAGGGTGGCCGCGGCCTCGAACCCGGCGAAGGACAAGAAGCCGAACACCACGCCCAGGAACAGGTCCGAAGAGTGGGTCCCCGGCGCCACCGAGAACACGCTCCAGGTGAAGTGCTCGTGCCCCGGCGCGTTCCCGGCCAGCAGCCGGACCAGCACGACCACGGTGACGACCAGGATCAGCGCGACCGTGGTGCCCTCCACGCTCAGCAGCACGTGCGTGCCGCGCCTGGCCGGCATGATCGCCAGCACCAGGGCCACCAGCAGCGCCACCGCGAGCAGCAGGAAGGGCGCCCACGTCGGCGGGTTGGGCCAGATGCCGACGGCCTGCAGGAACGCGGTCCCGAAGATGCCGGCCGCGGCCGAGGTGACGACGGCGTAGAACGTGTAGGTGCCGAGCAGGCCCCAGCCGGCCACCACGCCGGCGCGCGGCCCGAGGGTGGCGCCGACGAACGCGTAGACCGAACCCGCGTGGTGGAAGTACTGGCATAGCCGGACAAAGGAGTAGGCCACCAGCAGGACGCCGATCGCCGCGATGAGGAAGGTCAGCGGGACCGCGCGGCCCGCGTAGGTCGCGCTTCCCTGCGGGTTGATGTTCGCGGCCATGCTGGGCGCCATCAGCGCCACCGACAGCCCGACCGCGGCCCACACCGACAGCGACCGCTTGAGCCCAGGGCCGCCGGACGGACTCGGTTCCATCTGCGTCTCCTCACCTGAGTGGTTCCCCATAGTTTCCCTCCCGCCGGCGCGGTGCGGAAGGGGCAAAAGGTGCGAATTCACGATCCAACCAGCTCTGTTACCGAACGGACTCCCACCACGCCCTCCCGCCCCGTCCTCCCAGCCCAGCCCGCGGGGCGCCGCCCCCCGCCCCGCCCCCCGCCCCGCCCCCGCCTGTACCGACACCGTTTACGGAAGCGTTACGTTGCCGGATTGAACCGTTTGGGCGAGTTGCGCGTCTCAATCTATAGAAGCTACTCGTCAGTACTATTTGGCTGGGGGTGACCCACGGTGACAGGCGCTAACCCGGTGCTGCGCATGGGTCAGGTTCGATCGTCGCGGCCGTGGGTTCGCACCTACCGGGGCACGCTCGCGTCAGTTCCAGAGGCACGCCAGTTCGTCGGCGAGCTCCTGACCGGTTGCCCTGCCCGCGAGACGCTCATGATGTGCGTCACCGAATTCTGCGCCAACGCGGTGGAGCACACCGACTCGGGGCGCGGTGGCTCGTACACGGTCGAGGTGACCCGCCCACGCGACGGGGTGGCCCGGGTAGCCGTCACGGACGAGGGCGGCGTCTCGGTCCCAGCGCCCGGTTCGGCGGACCCGCTGGCCGACGGCGGCCGCGGCCTGGCCATTGTCGCCGCCTGCACCAGCCGCTGGGGTTTTACCGACGCCTACCCAGGCCACACGGTCTGGGCCGAGGCGACCTGGCCGGTAGCCGTTCCGTCCTGCTCGCCGTCCTCGCCGTCCTCGGCGCCGGCCGCCTTTCCGCCGGCCGCGCCGCGGCTGCCC
>JBAPYC010000985.1:0-7493 GCA_049284535.1 Streptosporangiaceae bacterium | reverse complement strand
GCCGCCGAACCGCGCGATATTCCGCTGGACCCAGCGCAGGGCCGCCTGCTGGTCCATCAGGCCGTAATTGCCCGCCGGGCCGCCCGGCCGGGAAGCCAGCGCCGGGTGCGCCAGGAAGCCGAGCGCGCCGAGCCGGTAGTTGATCGTGACGACGACCGTACCGTCCGCCGCGAGCTTGGCGCCGTCGTAATTGCGGGCGCCGTCCTGGACCAGACCCCCGCCGTGAATCCACACCAGCACCGGCCGGCCACCGCCGCTGCGGTCGCGCAGGGCCGGCGTGTAGAGGTTCAGGAACAGGCAGTTCTCACTGATCGGCCCGGGCGGGAGTTCCGGATTGTTCGCCGTCGGCTGCGGGCAGCTCGGCCCGAACTGCGTCGCGTCCCGGACGCCCTTCCACGAGGCCGGCGGGGCCGGCGGGCGCCACCGCAGCTGCCCGGTAGGGGGAGCAGCGTAGGGAAGGCCGAGAAACTCACCCACAGTGCCTGACGCCGTGCCGCGGACGAGGCCGTCAGCAATGCGCACGACCGGATTCGTACTGCCTGACGCGGGGGACGCGACGGCGCTGCCGGCGCTGGCCGCGAGGGCAGCAGCGGCGACGCTGATCGCCGAGACTGCGGCCAGCGCAGCTCGCCGCACGCGCCTCGCACGGGTTGTTTTCATGTTTCCTCACTCCTCGGTCCCCCAGTTGGAACCGTCGCTGGTCTTGCGCTCACAGTCGTGAATCGGTGGATTCGTCGAGCCCGTGCCGGGCACTGGCCCGGGCACTGGTACCTGGCGGACGCGGGCCGGTGTACATCCCGGCACTGCAACCGCCGGGGCCGCCCTGTTCGGGCCAGGATCCTGGTGGCGCGCGGAAACCTACGGCCGGAGGCTGGGATCACCGACCCGGAGCACCTGGCCGGTGATGCGATGGCCGTGGTCGCTGAGCAGGTACGCGATGACATCTGCTATCCGGTCGGGTGCGCACGGCCTGCCGGTTTCGAGCGACACCGCGTTGACGGTGATGTCACGCTCACGCAGCTCGAGCGCGAGCGCTCGCGTCAGCACGTCTGTGGCGGCCTTGGTGGCCGTATAGAGGCCGTGGGTCCGCACCGATGAACCCTCCGCTGAGCTGGACAGGTTGACGATCGCACCGCCGTTGCGGAGGTGACGGGCTGCTTCTCGGTTGACGACGAAGGTGGCCCGCGTGTTGGTCCGGAGCAGTGCGTCGAACTCGTCAAGGCCGGCCTCGGTTACTGGCGACGTGGTGATCGGGCTGCCGGCGGCGTGGACGACGACGTCGACGCCGCCGAACGCCGCGATCGTCTCGGCGAAGAGCCTGTTCACGTCGAGATCGTCGGCGATGTCGCCGCGGACGGCCACGGCGTTGCCGTTGTTCTGCAGGATCGTTTCGACGGCCGACTCGGCCGCACGCTGGTCGTGGAGGTAATTGACGGCGACGTCATAGCCGCTGGCCGCCAGGCAGCGGATCGTCGCCCGGCCAACGCCGCGGGACCCTCCGGTGACGATTGCCACGCGACCGGCAAGCGACCCGTTGAGTGCGGTATTCATGGCACGAGCCTGGATGGCATCATGCCGCGTCGAGCCAGGGTATTCACTTGCCCCGAATACGGGCATATCGTTGCGCTATGGCCGCACACAGTACGTCGGCCTTCAGGGGACGTGCTCGCGAACGCCAGGCCCTTGACGGCCTGCTGGACCGTGTTCGTGGCGGTGAGAGCGCGGTGCTCGTCATCCGGGGTGAGGCGGGGATCGGCAAGACTGCGCTGATGCGCTACTGCGCGCGCCAGGCATCTGGCTGCCGGCTAGTTCAGATCGACGGCGTGGAATTCGAGATGGAGCTGCCGCTCGCGGCCCTGCACCAGCTCTGCACGCCGATGCTGAGCTGCCTGGCCGCACTGCCAGAGCCGCAGCAGCGCGCGTTGCGAGTGGCGTTCGGGATGGCGCCGGGGCCTGCCCCGGACCGGTTCTTTCTGGGCCTGGCGGTTCTGAGCCTGCTGGCTGAGTATGCCGCCGCGCGGCCGCTGGTCTGCCTGGTCGATGACGCTCAGTGGCTGGATGAAGCCTCGTCCCAGGTGCTCGGGTTCGTCGGACGGCGGCTGCTGGCTGAACCGGCTGGCTTGCTGTTCGCAGTCCGCGAGGCGGCCAGCGAGCGGCTATTTCCCGGCCTGCCGGCACTGACCGTCGAAGGGCTTACCGACGCGGACGCGCGGGCTTTGCTGACGGCCGCGGTCCCTGGTCACCTGGACAAGCGGGTTTGCGACCGGATCGTCGCCGAGACCGGGGGAAACCCGCTGGGGCTGCTGGAGCTGGCCAGGGGGATGAGCGAAGCCGAGCTGGCTGGCGGTTTCGCCCGCCTGCGCCAGGCGAGCCTGTCTGATCATCTCCACGACTACTACCTGCGCCGGGTTCGGGTGCTGCCTGGGCCGGCCCAGCAGCTCATGCTGCTTGCGGCGGCCGACCCCACCGGGGACGCCACGCTGTTGTGGCGCGCCGCACAGACACTGGGGCTGGGACCTGATGCGGCGGCTGCGGCCGATGAGGAGCAGTTGCTGAAGATCGGCTCTCACGTAAGGTTCCGCCATCCCCTAGTGCGGTCGGCTGCCTATGTGGCCGGGTCTGAAGAGGATCGCCGCGCCGCCCACCTGACGCTCGCCACGGCGACGGATGCCCAGACCGATCCGGAGCGCCGGTTGTGGCACCTGGCTGCTGCGGCCGCCGAACCGGACGAAGACGTTGCCACCGCCCTCGAACAGGCGGCGGCCAAGATCCAGGCCCGTGCCGGGGTAGCGGCCTCGGCAGCCTTCCTCCAGCGGTCGGTGGCGTTGACCGCCGAGCCGGGACGGCGCGCCGACCGGGCCCTGGCCGCCGCCCTCGCGAACCAGCACGCCGGCGCGTTCGACACCGCGCTGGGCCTGCTGGCCCAAGCCGAAGCCGACGCGGTTGACGATCTCCAGCGTGCCCGCGTGGAGCAACTACACGGGCAGATCGAGTGGGCATCCGTCACCGGGCGCGAGGCGCCCGTGCTGCTCCTGCAGGCAGCCAGGAGACTCGAATCACTCGATGTGGAGCTCGCCCGGGAGACCTACCTTTACGCCTGGGTGGCCTCCCACCTTGCTGGTCCTCTCGCTGGACCCGGCGGGCTGCTGCCGGAGATTTCCCGAGCGGCACAGGCGGCGCCTCAGCCGACGGCGGCTCCGCGGCCTTGTGACCTCCTCCTCGACGGCCTGACCACGATGATCACCCAAGGGCGGACGGCGGCCTTGCCGACTATCCGGCGAGCAGTGTCCGCTTTTCTCGGTGATCAGGTGTCCGGTGAGGAATGGCTGCAGTGGGGGATTTTCGCCCAGATGGCGGCGATGGCCGCGTGGGACTTCGACAGCTGGGTCGCGTTGAGCATCCGGCATGTCGAGCTCGCCCGCGCCTTGAGTGCCCTCGCCCCGTTGTCCATCGCCTTGAACGGACGCGGGAGCGTGGCCACACAGTGTGGTGACTTCGAGACAGCGACGTCGCTGGCCGCAGAGAAGGACGTCGTCAACGAGGTGACCGGGATTCGGCTGGCTGCCACCTGTGATCTGCTGCTCGCCGGGTACCGGGGCCGCGCAGCGGAGGCGGTACCGCTCTTCACGGCGACCATGAAGGACTCGGCGGCTCGTGGGGAAGGACTCGCCGTCCAGATGGCCAACTGGTCCGCAGCGGTGCTCCACAATGGTCTCGGCCACTATGCAGAGGCGCAGGCCGTAGCGGAGCCGGCGGCCGAGGAGACCTACTCACCCTTGAGCACGCAGTCGATTCTGCCAGAACTGATCGAGGCCGCCGCGCGAACCGGACAGGCGGATCTGGCCAGCGAAGCGCTGGGCCGGCTGTCGGTCATGACAACCATCGAGGATTCCGACTGGGCGAAGGGCCTGGAGGCGCGCTCGCGAGCGCTGGTTAGCAAAGGTCAGGAGGCCGAGCAGTGCTACGCCGAGGCGGTCGAGCGGCTGGGGCGCACACCGCTGCGGCCTGAGCTTGCCCGGGCTCACCTGCTCTACGGCGAGTGGCTCCGTCGCGAGAACCGGCGGCTCGACGCCCGCCACCAGCTGCACGCCGCCCACCAGCTTTTCACCGCGATCGGCGCCGACGCCTTCGCCGAGCGCGCCCGCAGCGAACTGCTGGCCACCGGCGAGAAGGTCCGCAAACGCGAGGTCGACACCCGCAGCCAGCTCACCCCGCAGGAGGAGCACATCGTCCGGCTGGCCCGGGCCGGACGCACCAACCCCGAGATCGCCGCGGAACTATTCATCAGCACCCGCACCGTCGAATGGCACCTCCGCAAGGTGTTCGCCAAACTGGGCATCACCTCCCGCAGAGACCTCCATAACGCCCTGCCCCCGCGGGGCCAGCGCACGCCATCTCGTTAGAGACTGCTGGCCGTTCCGCTAGCCGCCGCTTCCGGGCGCGAAAGGCCCTAGGTATCGCGGGCTGATCGCAGATCCGGTGTTCCACGGGGGGACACGCGCCCTCCGGCACGCGTGCCGACCAGGGTTCTGCACGGGCTCGACGCATCTGGCCAAGGCGCGATCGTCGAGCAATACCAGCTACAGAAAGAGGCTCTCATGCCCTCGTCCTCCACCGCCCCCGAACGCCCCAGCTCCGTTTCCGAGACGCCGGACCTGCCCAGCGACCTTCATGAGGGCTACGCCGAGATCGGCGATGTGCGGCTGCATTACGTCGAGGCCGGCGAGGGACCCCTGGTCGTCCTGCTGCACGGCTTCCCCGAGTTCTGGTACGGCTGGCGGCAGCAGATCCAGCCGCTCGCGGCGGCGGGATTCCGCGTCGTCGCGCCCGACATGCGCGGCTACAACCTGTCCTCGCGGCCGGACGGCGTCGCGGCCTACGACCTGGGCCCGCTGACCGACGACATCCGCGGCCTGATCCACGAACGCGGCGCCGAGTCCGCGATGCTGGTCGGTCACGACTGGGGCGGTTCCGTCGCCTGGGCACTCGCGATGAACCATCCCGAGGTCGTGGACCGGCTGGCCATCTTCAACGCGGCCCACCCGCGGAAGCTGTCGCAGGGACTGCACCACCCCGACCAGCTCCGCCGGTCCTGCTACTTCTTCTTCTTCGACCTCCCGGACCTGCCCGAAACCGTCGTGCACGCCAACCACTGGCATTTCTTCCGGCACTTCCTGCGCGACGCCCGCCCCGCCTTCACGCCAGAGCAAACCGACCGCTACGTCGAGGCCTGGTCGCAGCCAGGCGCGGCGACCGGGATGATCAACTACTACCGGTCCTCGGTGCGGCAAAATCAGAAGAAGGCCGAAGCGGCGCTTCGCCCCATCCAGGCGCCTACCCTGGTCATCTGGGGGGAACGCGATCGCTACCTCAGCCCCGAACTCGCCGAGCCCGATCACGACGACGTCCCCAACCTGGATCGCGTCGAGCGGCTGCCCGACGCCTCGCACTGGGTGCACCACGACGAGGCCGAGCGGGTCACGCAACTGCTCACTGACTTCTTCGCTCCCGCCCTATCAGTCAAGCACTGACCAGGGGGGCTTCTTGATGCCAACGACAACCATCCCGCAAGTTCGTTTCCGGACTATCGACGGAGTCAGGATCCGGTACGCCGACAGCGGCAGCACGCAAACGCCGGCGGTCGTCCTGACCAGTCCGTGGCCGGAGAGCGTCTACGCGTTCACGCCGATATGGACGACGCTGTCCGAGCACGCCCGCCTGTTCGCGGTTGACCTGCCAGGCTTCGGTGCCTCCGAGCGCCGCGATGACCTGCTGTCCCCGCGGGCGATGGGCGAATTCCTGGCCCAGCTCATCACCGAGGCCGATCTGGGCCGGGCCCACCTCGTCGCGCCGGACGTCGGGACCTCGGCCGCCCTGTTCGCGGCGGCCGCCCATCCGGAGCGGCTCGCCAGCGTGGTCGTGGGCACCGGCGGAGCCGCGGTCCCGATCCAGCTCGGCGAGCCGCTGGCGTCCTGGGTCCTGGACCCTGACCTCGACAAGTACCGCAAGATGGACCCGCACGTGATCGTCAACACGGCGGTGGACACCATCGCAGGCGGGATACCCGACGACATCCGCGCGGACTACCTGGCCTGCTATGAGGGCGACCGCTTCGTCGAGTCGATGCGCTATGCCCGCCGGTATCCGCAGGAGCTGCCCGTGCTGGCCGGGCTGCTGCCGCAGATCAGGGTTCCGGTCACGATCATCAACGGCCGCCACGACCGCGTCATCCCGCTCGCCAACGCGGAGTTTCTCGACCAGCGGCTGCCCACCAGCCGCCTGGTGATCATCGACGCCTGGCACTTCGTCTGGGAGGAAGAGCCGGCCAGGTACGCCTCGGCCGTTCTCGACTCGATCACGGGCAACCGGTCATGACGCAGAGGAGCTAATAATGACCCAGGCGTACCGCACGCTGCGGGTCGCCCCCAGCGATAAGGGCGTGCTCGGCGTGGTCATCGACGCGCCGCCCATGAACCTGGTGGGACCGGAGCTGGTGCGCGACCTGGTGAGCCTGCTCGGCGCGCTGGAATCTGAGCAGGAGACCAGGGTCGTGGTGCTGGAGAGCGGCGACCCCGACTACTTCATCCCGCACGTCGACCTCACCAAGGTCGCGGAGTACACCGCCGAAGCGGCCAAGGCGGGCGGCCCGGGCGACGCGTCGCTGGGCATGTTGTGGCACAAGCTCAGCGAGCTGCCGGTCGTCACGATCGCCAAGATCCGCGGCCGGGCCCGCGGGGCGGGCAGCGAACTAGCCCTGGCGTGCGACATGCGGTTCGCCGCGCGGGAGAACGCGATCCTGGGCCAGATCGAGGTCGGCGCGGGCACGCTGCCAGGCGCGGGCGGCGTGCAGCACCTGGCCCGGCTGCTGGGACGGGGCCGGGCCATGGAGGCGATCCTCGGCGCCGACGACTTCGACGCCGAGATGGCCGAACGGTACGGCTGGGTCAACCGGGCGGTCCCTGATGCTGACCTGGACGCGTTCGTGGCCCGGCTGGCCCGCCGCATCGCCTCGTTCCCCGCCGACGCGGTGCGGACCGCCAAGCGGGTCCTCAACGAGCTGACCATGCCCGGCGCGGACGCGATCCGCGCCGACGCCCGCCGGTTCCACCAGCTGGTCGTCTCGGACGCGGCCCAGGCCCGCACCGCCGCCCTGTTCGCGCAGGGCCTGCAGACCCGCGGCCCGCTCGAGCTCAACCTCGGCGATCGCCTTGGAACTCTCTGACCACGGACTCCCGGCCGCCGCCAAGCCGGAGAGCATGGGGCAAAGGGCCGTGCTCGACGCGCTGCGGGCGATCGATGCGGATGTCGACTGGTTCTACGTCAGCCCGGGCGACGGATCGGCCCGGTCATCCGCGGGTGAATGACCTAGACGAGGCCGGGCCGCCGACGGCCGCGTGGCGGATCAGCCGGCCGTCCCCTTGACCGCTGCCTGCACGGGCGGGGCCTCGTTCCAGGGCACGACGCCGAACTGCGGCGTACCGACCGGGTAGTGG
>JBAPYC010000984.1:0-6212 GCA_049284535.1 Streptosporangiaceae bacterium | reverse complement strand
ACCTGTGGGGCATCGGGATCGGCATTCCGGGGCCGGTGGACTTCCAGACGGGCCGCATTGTTGACCCGCCGATCATGCCGGGGTGGGACGGGTTCGACGTCCGGGCCTGGTTCCGTAACCGTTACGACGCGCCCATCTGGGTGGATAACGATGTGAACCTGATGGCACTCGCTGAGTGGCACCGTGGCGAGCCCCGCGAAGGCCGCGACCTGCTCTACGTGAAAGTGGGCACGGGGATCGGCAGTGGGCTGGTGTCCCAGGGAATACTGCACCGTGGCGACACCGGCGCTGCAGGAGACATCGGACACGTGCGCATTACCGACGACCCCTCCATCCGGTGCCAATGCGGCAAGACCGGCTGCCTGGAGGCTGCCGCCGGCGGCTGGGCCGTGGCACGGCGGCTAACTGACGCTGCGCTCCGCGGGGAAAGCAATCTTCTCGCAAAGCAGTTGGGCGGGCGCGAGAAACTAAGCCCCCAAGACGTTGGTGAGGCCGCGGCCGCAGGTGACCTGATGGCCCGCGCCGCCCTGCGGGAATCTGCCATCGCCATAGGCGGGACGGTCGCCAACGTCGTCAACTTCGCCAACCCCGGCGTCCTTGTCCTCGGCGGCGGCGTGTTGCGAAACGGGGACGAATTCTTCCAGCTATTCCGGCGTACGGTGCTCGAGCGGGGGATCCAGCTTGCCACGCATCGGCTGTCGATCCGCACATCGTCAATGGACTTCACCGAAGGCATAATCGGGGCCGCCCTGCTGGCAGTAGAGCGGCTCTTCCAGCGAGACGCACTGGCCATCTGGGTCGCATCCGGCAGTCCGCGCGGGTCGGCGCTGCGCTTGCACCAGCCCTTGGCTCTCGTCGGACCTTGACTTTAGTTCGGATCGCACACAACTTGCCCGCCTTCGCCATGGCGCAGTTACGTGGCGATCAAGGCTCCTGAGGGCAGGCGTCGGCGTCGCGGTCGGCGACAATCGCCACCGGCACCACGGTGCGCACATGATCCCGGAGGGCCGTGGCCGCTTCCTCGGTCAGGGAAACGTCCCCAGACTGCGGCCGATACCATGCGCGGCGACCGTCAGCGCGGACACCAGGCGGCTCTTGTCGCGCCTGAGGCTCGGCACCACGACCCCGAGGGCGGCCACGACCTCCGCGCCACGGCAGACGGGCACAGCTACCGAGCAGGCCCCCAGCGTCATCTCCTCCGTGGTCGTCGCGTAGCCATCGGCCCGGACCTGGCCGAGCTGGGCGCGGAGGCGCGTGGGCTGGGTGATCGTGTAGGGCGTGATCCGGCGCGGCGAGGACAGGATCTTTTCCTGGACGTCCTCGGGGGCGTAGGCGAGAAGCACCTTGCCCACACCGGTGGCGTGCATGGCCAGCCGGGATCCCGTCCGGCTCACCACGGGGACCGAGCGCTGACCGGACAGCCGGTCCAGGTACAGGACCCGGAGGCCGTCCCGGACGGCGAGGTGAATGGTGGCCAGGGTGGCGGCGTACAGGTCCTGCAGAAACGGCGCGGCGATCTCCCGCAGGCCGGTCTGCATGGGCGCCAGCAACCCGATGCGCCAGAGCGTGCGGCCGACGGCATAGTGGCCGGATGGGGTGCGGGTCAGCATCCCGAGCGTGGTCAGCTCACCGGTCAGCCGGTGAGCCGTGGCCAGCGGCAGGCCGGCCCGGCGGGCCAGCTCAGTCAGCGTCAGTTTCGGGTGGATGTCGTCGAACGCCGTCAGCAGAGCCACGGCCCGGGAGACCACGGTTGCGCCCGGCTGGGAGGTGTTACCCGCCATCGGCCATTCCTTCCACTCAGTGGAAGTCTAGCGTCGACGCGCCTGCTTGGGACTTCTACCGTGGCTGGCATGAGCATTCCCGTCCTCGAGACCGGCTTGGTAAGCCAGCGGATCATCAGCGAGGAGATCGGCAAGATCCACGCCAGCGCGGCGGCCAGCGAGACGCAGCCCCGCCTGGACTTCCCGCCCTACCGCAGTGCGGCCCTACGCCATCCGGCCAGGGATCCGCGGCGCATTGACCCGGAGGGGGCCGAGCTATTCGCGCCAGTCTTCGGACCCGCCGACGTCGGCGCGCTCGAGTCAGACCTGACTATCGCGGGCGCCGGTGAGCCGATCGGCGAGCGCATTGTGGTGCGCGGCCGGGTCCTTGACGGCGACGGCCGGCCGGTACGGCGCCAGCTGGTGGAGATCTGGCAGGCCAACGCGGCCGGCCGGTACGCGCACCGGCGCGATCAGCACCCCGCACCGCTGGACCCGAACTTCACCGGAACCGGACGATGCCTCACCGATAACGCCGGGTGGTACTCCTTCACCACCATTAAGCCCGGCCCCTACCCCTGGCACAACCACCACAACGCCTGGCGGCCGGCACACATCCACTTCTCGCTGTTCGGCACCGACTTCACCCAGCGGATGATCACCCAAATGTACTTTCCGGGCGACCCGCTGTTCGCGTTCGACCCGATCTATCAGTCGATCACCAGCGATCAGGCCCGTGCCCGGCTGGTGGCCGCCTACGACCATGAGTCATCGCAGCATGACGTCCTGCTGGGCTACCGGTGGGACGTCGTGCTGACCGGCGGTCACGCCACGCTGATGGAGGACGGCGATGCCTGAACTGATCGCCGCGCCCGGCCAGACGATCGGGCCGTTCTTCGGCTCCGCGCTGCCCTTTTCAGAGGATCGCGAGCTGTTGCGACGGGGGTCGCCTGGTTCGCTGCGCCTGCACGGCTATGTGTACGACGGCGAGGGTAGCGGCGTCGAGGACGCCCTGCTCGAGATCCGGCAAGCCGACGCGTCCGGTACGGTCCCGGCGGTACCGGGGTCGCTGCGCCGCGGCGGTGCTCCCTTCACCGGCTGGGGGCGCAGCAGTACCGACACCGATGGCCACTACTGGTTCAGCACGGTCGAGCCCGGACCGGCCCGGCCGGGGAGCGCACCGTTCTTCGCGGTTGCGTTGTTCGCCCGGGGCCTACTGAACCGGGTGTTCACCCGGATCTACGTTCCGTCCGGCCCGGCCGTTCTCGGAGCCGACCCGCTGCTGACCACCCTGGACCCCGGCGAGCGCCGCGCGATGGTGGCAGCACGCGAAGCCGACGGCAGCCTGCGATTCGATGTGCACCTGCAGGGACCGTGCGAAACTCCGTTCCTGACCTTCCCGGGGCACCTGCGATGACGGGCCGGGTCACGATCTGCGAAAGCGTACTCGACGCGGTGGCCGGCATCCCAGACGGCGCCACGATCCTGATCGGCGGGTTCGGCTCGGCTGGGCAGCCCGTCGCGCTGGTCGAGGCGCTACTGGAGGGCGGCGCCCGGGAGCTGACCGTGGTGAGCAACAACGCTGGCGGCGGTAACCACGGCCTGGCCGCGCTGATCCGCGACGGGCGGGTCCGCAAGGTGGTGTGCTCCTTTCCGCGCCAGTCCGATTCCTGGCACTTCGATGCGGCCTACCGGGCCGGTCAGCTCGAGCTCGAGCTCGTGCCGCAGGGCACGCTGGCTGAGCGGATCCGGGCCGCGGGCTCGGGCATTGGCGCGTTCTTCACCCCGACTGGGTACGGCACCCCGCTGGCCGAGGGCAAGGAAAGCCGGGTGATCGACGGCCGGGGCTACCTGCTGGAGTACCCGCTACCCGGCGATGTCGCAATGGTGGCGGCGCACCAAGCCGACGAGCTGGGCAACCTGGTCTACCGGAAGACCGCGCGGAACTTCGGGCCCGTCATGGCGGCCGCTGCGACCACAGCGATCGCACAGGTGGATGAGATCGTGCCGGCCGGCGTGCTGGATCCGGAGCATGTCGTCACGCCGTGCCTTTACGTCGACCGCGTTGTGCGCGTCGACCGCAACCTGGCTATGTCGGGAGAGGGACTATGAGCGCGTTGACGGGACTCGACAGGGATAAGCTGGCCCGCGTCGTCGCGGCAGACATCCCGCCCGGCTCGTTCGTCAACCTGGGCATCGGCCTGCCGACCAGGATCTCCAACTACCTGGTGGCGGACAGCGGTGTCATGCTGCACACCGAGAACGGCATGCTGGGCATGGGGCCCGAGGCGCAGGGCGAGGCGATCGATCCGGACCTGGTCAACGCGGGCAAGCTGCCGGTAACTGAGCTTCCGGGCGCGTCGTACTTCCACCACGCCGACTCGTTTGCGATGATGCGCGGTGGCCATCTGGACATCTGCGTACTTGGCGCCTACCAGGTTTCAGCTGCCGGCGACCTGGCCAACTGGCATACCGGCCAGCCCGGTGACATCCCAGCCGTCGGCGGCGCGATGGACCTGGCCATAGGTGCCCGGCAGACGTTCGTGATGATGACCCTGCTGACCCGCGATGGCCGCCCCAAGCTGGTACCGGAATGCACCTATCCGCTCACCGGGCTCGCCTGCGTTTCCCGGGTTTACACGGAGCTGGCCGTCTTCGAAATCGAACCCGGCGGCATCGTGGTGCGCGACCTGTTCGGCGTCGGCTTCAGCGAACTCACCAGCCTTCTCGACGTGCCGCTCGTCGACCGGACGCGGGAGGTGGCCTCATGATGCGGTCCGTTACCCGTACGACCGTCGGCATCGTCGGCGGCGGTCCCGCGGGCCTGATGCTGTCGCATCTACTGTCGATCGCCGGCGTCGAGTCCATCGTTGTCGACCACCGGACCCGGGACGAGATCGAAAACACCGTGCGCGCGGGCATCCTTGAGGCCGACAGCGTGCGGCTGCTTACCGACACCGGTGTCAGCGACCGGGTGCACCGCGACGGGATCGCGCATCAGGGCATCGACCTGAGGTTCGGCGGTGAGAACCACCGGATCGACTTTCAGGGGCTGGTGGGAGAGCGGTCATGGCTTTATCCGCAGACCGATGTGTTCATCGACCTGGCCGACGCACGCGACCGCGACGGCGGCGATGTCCGGTTCGGTGTCCGCGACACGCGGGCCGTCGATGTCACCAGCGACCGCCCTGGCATCCTCTGCACCGAGGCCGATGGGGCCGCCCGCGAGGTGCGCTGCGACTACCTGGTTGGCGCCGACGGATCCCGGTCGATCTGCCGCTCCGAGATCCCCCCGGCGCTGCGGACACACTACTTCCGGGAGTACCCGTTCGCCTGGTTCGGCATCCTGGCCGAGGCCCCCAAGAGCGCACCCGAGCTCGTCTACACTCACTCGCCTCGCGGCTTCGCACTGATCAGCCAGCGCACCGAGACACTGCAGCGGATGTATTTCCAATGCGAGCCGGAGGAAGACATAGACGCCTGGTCCGATGACCGCATCTGGACCGAGCTGCAGGCCCGGGTGGCCGGGCCGGACGGCTTCACGCTGAAAGAAGGACCGATCACCGACAAGGCGGTCCTGCGCTTCCGGAGCTTCGTCGCCGAGCCCATGCGTTACGGCAGGCTGCTGCTCGCCGGCGACGCTGCGCACACCGTGCCGCCGACCGGCGCCAAGGGACTCAACCTCGCGCTAGCCGACGCGCGGGTGCTTGCCGAGGTGCTCGTACGCGCCGTGCGCAGCGGCGAGGACGGCACGCTCGACGAGTACGGGCCTCGGGCGCTGGCCCGGGTATGGAAGGCTCAGCACTTCTCTTACTGGATGACCACCATGCTGCACGCGTTGCCCGATGCCACCGACTTCGACCTGCAACGACAGCTCGGCGAGCTCGAATCCGTGGCAAGTTCGGCTGCCGGATCCACTTACCTCGCCGAGGCCTACACCGGCTGGCCACGCCGCTAAAGCGATCATGCCCGGACTGCCCAGCTGGCTCTGTTCAGACCTGAAATTCTGAAGGCGGGCAGGTGGGCGGAGCCGGTCTGTCTTGGCGGATCCCGATGACCGCCAAGGTGAGCAGCCCTAGACCACGGCTAGCCTGCCCTGCCGGACAGGGTGAGAACCTAGCGGCCTCGAAACGCGCGCTGCGCTGGTGTCGCTGTCAATGGAGGTCCCGGTCTCCCAGGACGACCGCCGCTTTACACGTCGGCCGCCCACTCCCTTGGATTTTTCGTCTCCAGGAGACGTGTCCGCTGGTGCAATTTGCATGCGCTCGGTTCGTCCCGACGTCAGACTTCCCCCTCGCTCTTGAACCCGCTTTCCCTATCATCCTTTGTAGGTTCTCAAGTTCGATGTCGCCCGAGGTTGCGTTGAGCTGCGGTTCTGCTGAGGTTCTCATCGATTTGTCGGCTGGGTTTTTCTCACCGTTGTGTCATTTTCTTCGGCGGCCTCCTGCCCGG
>JBAPYC010000983.1:0-6461 GCA_049284535.1 Streptosporangiaceae bacterium | reverse complement strand
CGCGCAGCACGTCCAGCTTGCGGCCCAGGTCCGGGCCGGGGAACAGGTTGCAGGCGTCGGCGTACCGGGCCACGAACCTGAGCGTCTTCTTCTCCCCGCCGCCGCCGATCATGATCGGGGGATGCGGCCGGGTCAGCGACTGCGGCGAGTTCAGCGGCCGTTCGAGCTGGTAATGCCGGCCGTGGTAGGGACTCTCGTCGCCGCGCCACATCTGCAGGCAGATCTGCAGCGTTTCCTCGAGCCGCTCGAACCGCTCGGCGACCGGCGGGAACTCGATGCCGAGCCCGCGCGATTCCTCCTCGTTCCATCCGGCGCCGACGCCCAGCCAGGCCCGGCCACCGGACAGCACGTCCAGCGTGGTGACGATCTTGCAAAGGACGCCGGGATTGCGGTAGATGGCGCTGGTGACCAGGGTGAGCAGCTTGGCCCGGGACGTGCAGGCAGCCAGGTAGCCAAGCGTGGTGTAGGCCTCGAGCATCTCGTGCTCGGCCGGGCCTATCGTCTGGATCTGGAAGAAGTGATCCATGACGGCGATGAAGTCGAAGCCGCCCTCGTCCGCGGTGCGGACCACGGTGGCTAGGTCAGAGCCGAGCCGCGGCGGGCCGCCCGGCGTCGTGAAGTCGGGGATCTGCAAGCCAATCTTCAACTGTTACCTCCAGGACCCACCTTCTCATGGCGCCCGGAAGGTCTCGTACAGGGCCTTGAGGGAACGCAGGAACGCCTCGCGGTCACCCGCGGGCAGGTTGGCGAGGACTTCCTCCTCGCTGGCCCGGATCGCGGCCTGGACCGATCGCCGCACCTTGTCACCAGCGGGCGTCAGTGAGAGCAGGTGGACCCGGCGGTCGGCTCGGTCCGGCTGGCGCTGGATCAGCTCGCGCCGCTGCAGCTCGTCCAGGACGCCGATGATCCGGCTCTTGTCCGCGTTGATGGCCTGCGCCAGCGCGGCCTGGGTCCGGACCGGCTGCTCGGCCAGCGCGGTCAGCACGATGTAGCCCCACATCGAGATGCCGTGTCCGGCCAGGACCGGCTCCTCGCGCGCGATCAGCGCCCGGGACAGCGGCACGAACATCGCGGCCAGGTCACGGCGATCGTCGGGGAACGTGCTCATCGTGGCGCAGGATAACAGGTAGACAATCGTAAGCTTTCGCATATGATAAGCATACTCATACTAATGGCGACGCGCCAGATAGTGGCAGACGCACCAGGTAGTGACAGCTGAGGAGCGATGATCATGACGGCCGAGATCGTGAGCCTGGACGCCCGGGCCGTGCAGGCGACCGTCGGCGTGGTGTCCCGGGCCGGCCCGCCGGACCTCAGGCGCCCGACGCCATGCGGTGACTGGAGCCTGGGCGACCTGCTGAGCCACATGATCGCGCAGCACGATGGCTTCGCCGCGGCGGCCGCCGGGGATGGCGACGACCCAGCCCGCTGGCGGGTGCGTCCCGTGGCCGAGCCGGTGGCGGAGTACCGGGCCGCGGCCGGGCGGGTACTGGCGGCGTTCGGGGCCGATGGCGTCCTCGACCGGGACTTCGCCCTGCCCGAGATCAGCCCGGTCCGGCGGTTCCCCGCGGCCCAGGCGATCAGCTTCCACTTCGTGGACTACGTGGTACACGGCTGGGACGTAGCCCGCAGCCTCGGCCTTGATTACCGGCTCGAGCCGGACCTGCTGGCGGCGGCCCTCCCGGTGGCCCAGGCCGTACCCGACGGCGAGCAGCGCCTAGCGCCGATGGCGGCGTTCGCTCCCAGGGTTGCGGCGAGCGCGGACATGGGCACTTTGGACCAGATCGTCGCGATGCTGGGCCGACGGCCCAGCTGGCCGGCCTGACCGCCCGGGTTACGGTAGAGCGCATGCGCGCAGAACGGGCGGATGCGGTCGTCATCGGAGCCGGGCTGGCCGGGTCGGCCGCGGCCTGGGCGCTGGCCCGGCGGGGGCGTTCAGTGACCCTTCTCGAGGCCTTCCCGCCCGGTCACCGGCGCGGCAGCTCGCACGGCAGCGCCCGGATCTTCCGCCGGGCCTATCCCGATCCGCTCTACGTCCGGCTGACCGGACAGGCCCAGCAGCTGTGGCGCCAGCTCGCCGACGAGGCCGGGCGGGAGCTGGTCGTCACCACCGGCGCGATCGACTACGGCCCGGCCCTGCCAAAGGAGATGTATGGCATCATGGCCGCGGCCGGCGTGCCTGCCGAGCTGCTCATCGCCGAGGCCGCGGCCGAGCGCTGGCCGGGGATGTCGTTCGGGGATGGCCCGGTTCTGTTCCACCCGGACGGCGGGGTCCTGGATCCGGAGAGCGCGATGGCAACCTTGCGCGAGATCGCCGCCGCGCACGGTGCGCAGATCTGCTACGGATCGCCGGTCGTGCACATCGAGCCGGGGGAGGAGGATGCGACGGTGCACACGGCGGACCGGTCCTGGCGCGCGCCCGTGGTGATCGTGGCCGCCGGAGCCTGGCTGGAACCGCTCATCGGCCCGCTGGTCCGGTTGCCCCCGCTGGCCGTGACCCAGGTGCAGGCCTTCCACTTCGCCCAGCAGCCCCCGGCCGGGGCGTGGCCGGCGTTCATCTACCACGACGAGGTGGCCCTGTACGGGCTGCCCGCCGGCCGGGACGGTGAGGTGCCTGGCGCGGTCAAGGTGGGCGAGCACGGCCGCGGCACCCTCACCACCGGCGACGACCGCGACGGGATCGTCAGCCCCGCCGCGCGGGACCGGGTCCGGGCCTTCGTCCGGGAACAGCTGACCGGCCTGGACCCGGATCCGGTCGGCGAGGTGAGCTGTCTGTACACCTCGACCGGCAGCGAGGACTTCATCGTGGACCGGCAGGGCCCGTTCGTCATCTGCTCGGCCTGTTCCGGCCACGGCGCCAAGTTCGCGCCGCTCACTGGCGAGATGGCGGCCGGCCTGGCCTGCGGCGAGGCGTCCCGCGAAGCGCGCTTTACCCTGGCTGCCCACCGCCGGTAGCATCCCGCTCGCCCACGCCGACCAGCGCCCAGTACTGCTCCGGGTGCTCGGGGACGTCCCCGGTAGCGTCAGGCCGCCATTCGGGCAGCCAGACCAGACCCGGGTCGACCAGCCGGAACCCGTCGAACAGGGCCGCGATCTCGTCGCGGCTGCGCATGCAGACCTGTGCGGCCACCCGGCGGGTGTAGACGTCCGCGGCGGAGTCGGCCATGTCGGGCCTGGCGTCGCGGCACGAGTGGCAGATGGCCAGATAGCTCCCGGGGGCCAGCGCATCCCGCAAGGTGGCCATGATCTGCGCCGGGCCCGCCGCCTCCGGGATGAAGTGCAGGACCGCCACCAGCAGCACCGCCACCGGCTGGCTGAAGTCGATGAGCAGCTGGGTTTCCGGGGCGGCCAGGATCTTGGCCGGCTCGCGCAGGTCGGCCTGGACGACGGCAGCGTCCTGGTTGTCCTGCAGGATGAGCCGGCTGTGCGCCACGACCACCTCGTCGCTGTCCACGTACACCACGCGCGATCCGGGCGCCGCCGCCTGGGCGACCTCGTGGACGTTCTGCGCGGTGGGAATGCCCGAGCCGATGTCGAGGAACTGCCTGATGCCGGCCTGGCCAGCCAGGTAGCGCACGGCCCGGCCCAGGAAGGCCCGGTTGGCGCGCATGACCGTCCTCGTGTTGGGGTCCAGGGCGATCAGCGTGCGGGCCGCATCCTGGTCGGCGCGGAAGTTGTGGCTGCCGCCTAGCCAGTAGTCGTACACGCGGGCGATATTTGCCTTGCTGGTGTCGATATCCGGCGGGACCCAGCCTGGCTCCTCGGTCATTAGCATCTCCTGTCCCCGTCCCGCCGCCTAGGCACGCCTCATCCTAACGGCGGATGATCTAGCGGCCCATGGCCGTGGCCTACCGGTGGACCGGTCCGGCCGCGGCCAGTAGGGTGGCAATACCCGGTCCAGGTATTTCGGGGTGAACGATGGCCGGGAGCCGCACCAAAAGCTGCTGAGCGCTTCAGCAGCAACCGAAGCCGAGGTCCACAGGTGACGGATAACCCGGGCACGGGGGTGGGCCGGTTTCCCGGCCTGTCTGACGCCGTGCGCCCAGCCAGGACCGGACAACCAGCCAGCGCCCACGGACCAGCCAGCACCCACGGGCCAGCCAGCCCCGAGGGACCAGCCGGCACCGACCTGGCCGCGATCGCCCGGCTGATCCTGGCGGGTGTCGGCTCGGTCTTCGCCGACCGGACGAGCCTTTACGTGCTCGAGCACCTGCTCCAGGACGCCGGCCCGCCCGGGCCGGTGAGCGGATCGCGGCTGCTGGCGCGCCGGCTCGCAGTCCGCCAGACCCAGGACAGGCACCCCGCCCAGGACAGGTACCCCGCCCCGGTCGCCGCCCTGCCGCCCGGCGAGGTGCTCGCCTTCTCCGAGCTCTCGTCCGCCGCCCGCTGCGTGCACGACCGCCAGCCCGTCATATCCGGTCACCTCGACGGCGAGACGGTCAGGCAGCTGGGTCCCGACAGCCGCGCCTTGGTGTCCGGCTACCGCTCATTTCTGCTCGTGCCGATGATCGCCCAGGGCACCGTGGCCGGCTTCCTGGTGATGTCGCGCGGACCGGATACCCCGCCGTTCTCGGCCCCGGACGCGGAGGCCGCGACGCGCCTGGCGGCCCACGGCGGCGCGAGCATCCTCGACGCGCTCACCCTGCTCAGACAGGGGTCGATGACCGCCGCGCTCCAGCGCGGGCTGCTCGCCACGCGGCCAGCGGTACCAGCCGGGCTGGAGGTCGCCGGGCGCTGCCTGCCCGCGGCCGGCTCGGTGATCGGCAGTGACTGGTACGACGTCATCCCGCTCCCGCGCGGCCGGACCGGCCTGGTGGTCGGGGATGTGCTGGGCCACAGCCCTGCGGCCACGGCCCTGATGGCACAGCTGCGCGGCGCGGCCCACGCCCTGGCGGACCTGGACCTGGCCCCGGCTGAGCTGCTCGGGCGGCTGAACCGCTCGGCCTCGACGCTGCGGCACCTGACGCTGGCTACCTGCGCCTACGCGGTCATCGACCCGGATGCCCAGGCCTGCACGCTGGCCGGGGCCGGGCACCTGCCCCCGGTTCTGGCCCTGCCGGACGGGAGCACACGGGTCCCGGACGTCCCGGCCGGGCCGTCGCTCGGCCTCGGCGGTTCCGCCTATGGCCAGGCCCGCATCAAGCTCGCGCCGGGCACGACCCTGGCTCTGTACACCGACGGGCTGGTGGAGACCCGCACGTGCTCCTATGAGCAGGGCGTGCTCGCGTTCCGAACGGTCCTGGGCGGGGAGCGCGGGGACCTGGAGACAGCCTGCGACGCCGTGATCGGGGCTCTGGCCGGCGGGTGCGAGGACGACATCACGGTGGTCCTGGCCCGCGTTGTGCCGGGATCGGGTTAACCGCGCCGGTCGCGTGCTAACCAAAGGCCCCTTCAGGACGTCTAAAGAGGGGCTGATGGGGTTCGACCCCTGATCTTCACTTCATGACGGGATGCAACGAGGGGCGGGACTGCGATGGAGCCGTTGCGCTGTTCCCGGCGGCGCCGCCTTGGCCCGGGCCGTTGGCTGGTCGCCGTGGCCGGGACATTCCTGGCCGCTGTCCTGGCCAGCGGGCCTGTCCTGGCCAGCCCGGCCGCGCCGGGCACGGCCATCGCCCTGACGGCAGCGCAGGGGAAGCAGGCCCGGGTGCTGGGTCCCGGTGCCCCCACCGGGCTAGCCGCCACCGCGGGCAAGGGGAAGGTCAGCCTGTCATGGTCACCGCCAGCGTCCGGCGGCGGCTCCGCCATCAGCGGGTACGACCTCTACGCGGGAACCAGCGCCGGCGGCGAGTCAGCGGCCCCGGTCAACGGCTCCCTGATCAGCGGGACCAGTGACACGGTGAGCGGCCTGGCCAGTGGCACCACGTACTACTTCACGGCCAGGGCTGTGAACGCCCAAGGCCTGACCAGCGTCCCCTCCAACGAGGCGTCGGCCACGCCAGTAGCACCGGACACCGCGCCGGGGGCGCCGGGCCACCTGGCCGCGACCGCGGGTAACGCCCGGGTGAGCCTGTCCTGGACGGCGCCTGTCTCGGACGGCGGCGCCAGCATCACTGGCTACCGCGTCTACAAGGGGACCTCGGCGACCTTCACCGGCGGCGCGGCGGCGGCCAGCGTCACTGGCACCGGCACCGGCACCACCTTGACCGGGCTGACCAACGGGACCAGGTACTACTTCCGGGTCGCCGCGGTCAACAAGGCCGGCGAGAGCGAACCCTCCGGGACCGCGTCGGCCACCCCAGCCGCGGCGGTGACCGCTCCGGGCGTACCTGCCGAGCTGAGCGCGACCCCGGGCAACGGCCAGGTGTCGCTGTCGTGGACCGCGCCCGCCTCCAGCGGGGGTGCGGTCATCAGCGGATACGTCATCTACCAGGGAACGATCCCGGGCGGTGGATCGCTCCAGCCGGGCGGTCCGGTCAAGGGCACCAGCTACACCGTGACCGGCCTGACCAATGGCACCACGT
>JBAPYC010000982.1:0-4518 GCA_049284535.1 Streptosporangiaceae bacterium | reverse complement strand
GGGCACGCCAGCCAGGGACCCGCGCAGCGCCAGCGTGGCCGGCAGCTTGAAGGTACCCGGCCCGCCGGGTGCCGGGCGGCGGCGCAGCTGCGGGATCCAGACCGCCCCGTCGGTGGTTGCCCGGCAGATGGCGCCGTCTCGCCGGGCCAAGATCGTCCCGGGCTCACCGCGCAGGTCGTCTTCGGGGTGCCCGCCGACCAGGTAGTACTCGGCGTCGCCGATCGCGTCCAGGACGCCGGGGCTGGAATCGGCCGCCCGCAGCTTGGCCAGGACCGCGTCAGTGGGCTCGGACGGCCAGTCGATCCTGCGGTCGGCCTGCCGGCACGGCGGACGGCACTGCCCGACGACATCGGGGCGGCTGTAGTCCAGCGGCTCGGGCCGGAACCGGCCTGCCGCGAACCGGGCTACCGCCAGCAGCACCGCCTGCACGGCGGCGTCCGCCACCTCGGTGCGGTAGGCAGAGCTCTTCGAGCAGCCAGGCATCGTGAACTCCGCGCTGGCCCAGATGTCACCCGCATCCATCTCCGCGTTCGCCTGCAGCACGGTGACACCCCAGCGCCCCGCCCCACCCATGACCGCCCAGTCCAGCGACGACGGCCCCCGGTCCCCCCGGGGCCCCGGGTGGACAATAAAGCACGGCCGGGCCGACCAGATGTCCGCGGGAATCGCCGTGGTCAGCATCGGCGCGATGACAAGGTCCGGGTCAAAACGGCCAACCCCGTCCCGCAGCACCTCATCCCCGAGCGCCAGCTCGACCGACACCTCGTGCCCGCGGTCGGCCAGCTCAGCATGCACCCGCTGCGCCATGCTGTTGTAGCCGCTAGCAACCAGCAAGATCCGCATCAGCGTTCCCCCCGCCTCCGGCCGCACCGGAAGATCCCCACCCGCCGCAGCGCCGCAACCCCATGTCCACGGCGTATCGCGGTATGGCCTCTCTTGGGCGGAGCCGGCCAGCGCGGCCCTGATACACGATTGAGACATGAACGCGTGAGACGCCGTAAGGTTGCTCTGCGTGACGGGCTTCACCGTCACGTCAGCCTCCGTCCTCAGCTGACTAAGTGGGTGACACCGTTAATTCGTCGGGGGTCATCAGGCTGCCTCGGGTAGTTTGGCCGGGGTTTGGGCAGCGTGCTCACGGGCGCTGATTCTGTCGAGGAGCCGGGCCAGGTCGGCGGCGGTGAATTTCCAGTTGAACGGCCGGGCGGTCTGGTTGTAGCGGTCCACGAACGCGAGCAGGGTGCGGGCGAGTTCATCCAGGCTGGCGAAGTCGTTGGGCGAGATGACTTTCTTCTGGGTGATGGAGAAGAAGATTTCGTCGGGTAACCCCGGCGCGTTGCCGCGCCGGGGTCCCCTCAGAACCGGCCGTGCCCGCTTTCCGGGCAACTCGGCTCAAGCAAGCCCTTAAGGCTGTAGACCGGGCAGAAGCGCCGGGCTGGTGCCGTTGCCGATGCGGCGGCGGCAGTGTGCGTGTATGAGGTGGTATGCGACGCGCCCGTCCGGGGTGCCGAGGTCCGTCACGCTGTCGATCGCGTGCTTGCGGATCGCCTTGCGCGTGACGGTGTGCCACTGCTGCCATTCCTCCGGGCTCTGAGGCTGGCGGTCGGCGTGCAGCAGCAGTCCCCGGCAGAGCGGGCACCGGCCGCGCTGGCGGCGCAGCAGGTGCCAGGTCGCGGGGTCGACCGGGAGGCGGTCGCGGCGTCGCCGCTGCTGCCAGTACCCGGTGAGGGCGGGATCGTCGGGGGATGCCCGCCCGGCGACCATCCGGTGCCGGACGATTTTCGTCCAGGCGAACTTGCGGAGGTAGAAGCCGGTCTCCCGGCTCCCGAGCACCCACTTGTCCTGCCTGGCCGGGTTGAACATGCCGAAGTGCCGGGTGTTGATCCAGCGCCTCGGTTTGTTCGGGTGGGAGAACTTCGCCCATTTCCAGGCGAGTCTCCACAGGTGGGCGTCCAGCGTGCCGTAGGCGTGCTTGGACACCCCGATCCGGTAATACGCGGCCCATCCGGTGATGATCGGGTTGAGCCGGGCAATAAGCGCGTCCGCGTTGGCCCCGCGCATGGCGATGGCCTCGTGGGACAGGCGTTCCCGGATCCGTCGCATTGCCTCCTTGCTCGGCTTGGTCAGGAGCTTGCCGTTGGGGTAGCGGCGGATGCTGAACCCGAGGAAGTCGAACCCCTGGCTGAGGTGGACGATCCTGGTCTTGGCCTCGTTGAACGCGAGGCCCCTGGGCTCCAGCCACCCGGCGAGCCGTTCCTTGACCTGCTCGGCCTGCGCGCGGGTCGCGCACAGTACGGCCAGATCATCGGCGTACCGGACCAGGACAGGCGTTCCCGGGACGGCGCGCAGGGTAGCGCCGCCTTCCCAGTACCTGACCCCGGCCGCCTGCTCCATGCCGTGCAGCGCCACGTTCATGATCACGGGGCTGATCACGCCGCCCTGAGGTACTCCTTCCCTGGTCAGCGTGACCCTGCCGTCTTCCATCACCCCGGCCCTCAGCCACCGGCGGACAAGTCCCCTGGCGGGAAACGTCCCCAGCGAGCGGAGGATGTGGTCATGACTGAGCCGGTCGAATGCCGCCTCCAGGTCCGCGTCCAGCACCCACAACCTGCGTGCATCCTGGCGGGATGCCGAGGTGTGGATGGCCACGATCGCGTCATGGCAGCCCCGGCCCGGCCGGAACCCGTAGGATCTCGGCTCGAACCGGGCCTCCCACTCGGGTTCCAGCGCGCTCGCCGCCAGGGCCTGAAGCGCCCGGTCGGCGATCACGGGAATCCCGAGCCCGCGGCGGCGCCCGTTGCTCTTGGGCACATACACCCGCCTGACCGGCCTGGGCCTCCATCCGGCCGCTCCGTGCTGCAGCCAGGCGGCCATATCGGCCTTTTCCCAGCCCGCGAGCACGATACGCCCGTCGACCCCGGCCGTCTTGCGGCCAGCGTTGATCTCCGTCACCCGCCGCACGCTCACCAGAGCGTTGCTGCGGGACCGGAGCATCAGCTTCTGCAGACTGCGGACCTTCTTCAGGTCCCCGGCCTGCGATGCCGCGAAGATCCGCCGCCTCAGCCGCCGTACGTTCTCCTCGGCCTGGCCCCAGTCCACTGAGTCCCAGCCCGGGTCGCCCTCAGGTCCGTTCACCTGCACGGTGTCCAACTTGCCCCTCGGTGATGGCGTCCTGGCTTCTTCTCTCCGCAGGCTCACCAGGCCCGCGTCAGCGCTCTTTCGAGCCGGGCATGAGCCCTATCCGGCCAGTTATCCGGGAGCCGCTAGCGGGAGAGCCAGCATCCGGTCCCGGTTTCCTGCTGCCTTTCGGCCACCGGCATTCGCTTCTCGGGCCTTCCTGCGCCCGCTGGGGAACTGGGCCTTCCTCACGGTCGGCTTACCGGCAGGCGAGCCGCCGGACCCCATCGGGGTTGTCATGTTCCGCATGTGATAGATACGGCCGGGTTGGGCGTCCTCTGAACCCCGGGGACGATGGTGCGCTCCCGGCCAGCCAAATACCCCCGGCCGGCACCCGCCGCCTTCCAGCGGCCGGCCCCTGTTCTCCCGCCTCCTGCAACCCACCGGCGGAAGTGCTAATGACGAGGCGTCAACGAGGATTCACTCACGTTCACCCGTCCGGCCTTCCCCAGCCTGTAGTCTCCCGGGTGGAACGGGAGCCCTTGGGCCTTTCCCCGGGCTTCGCACCCTGCAGTTACCCGCAGCGCACGCCGGGGCGGGGACGGTCCTTGCGCACTGGACCGGGAGCTACGTCACCGACATCAGCCGATCTCCCTTCAACAAGCGCCACTCGTCACATGCGACCTCATGTCGCACTGCTTGATTCAGCCAGGAGGCATGAACCGGGGTGTGGATCATAATGGCGTTCGGCCAGGCGGTATGCAGCCGCTTGACGGCGGCCTGGCCGCGGTGGTCGGAGCCGTTGTCCACGATGACAAAAACCCGGGGCGCGGCCTTGTACTCCGGCAAGCTCATGACCTGGCCAATGAGGTCCATGAAGGGGACGATGCCGGTGGTGGCCGGGGTGGCGGCGAACACTGTCCCGGTGTGCACGTCGAGCGCGGCCAGCAGGGCGAGGGCACCGTGGCGGACGTATTCGTGCTCGGCCCGCATGGGCTTGCCGGGCCTGGCTGGGGTGGTGGGGTGGCAGCGGCCGCGGGCCTGGATGGACGGCTTGGCATCCACGGACAGGATGCGGTCGCCGGGCCGCAGCCGCTTGCCTCGGTAAAACCCCTGGTACAGGTCGAGGATGACAGATGCCCTGGCGGCGAAGTCCGGGTCGCGCGGGGAGATCCACGACTGGTACTGCCAGGGCTTGACCGGGTGCTCGGCCAGGATCCGCAGCACCGATGACGCCGAGAGCTGGCGGGCCAGTCCGGCCTTGATGATCTCAGTCAGCAGTTCCGGCCCGGTCCAGCGCGACAGCGGCACCCCGGTCGCGGCGGGCAGCTGGCAGGCCAGCGCGACGACCGCAGCCCGGGTCAGCTCGCTGATCCGCCGCGGTCGGCCCGGCCGGGGCAGGTC
>JBAPYC010000981.1:0-4865 GCA_049284535.1 Streptosporangiaceae bacterium | reverse complement strand
CTACGGCGTCGCCGACCTGGACCAGGTGGCCGACGGGCTGGACACGTCCGCGCGGCGGCTCAGCCGCCTGCTGGCCGCGGACCGGGAGCTGGCGGTGGACGCCTCGCACCAGCTGCGCACCCCGCTGACCGCGCTGTCCATGCGGCTGGAGGAGATGATCGCGGCCGCCGACGACCCGGACGTGGTGCGGGAGGAGGGGCACGCGGCCCTGACCCAGGCCGAGCGGCTGGCCGACGTGGTGACGCAGCTGCTCAGCCCGGCCCGCCGCGCCAACGCGTCCTCGGCCGCGCTGACCGGCATTGACGAGATCGTCCAGCAGCAGGTGGTGGAGTGGGAGCCGGCTTTCCGCCGGGTCCGGCGCCGGCTCGAGGTGATCGGCGAGCGCGGCCTGCAGGCCCATGTCACCCCGGGCGGCCTGGCCCAGGTGCTGGCCACACTGATCGACAACGCGCTCATGCACGGCGGGGGCACGGTGTCCCTGCAGACCTCGCACAGCGCGCGCTCGGTCGTGATCGAGGTCAGGGACGAGGGCAAGGGAGTCCCGCCGGAACTGGCCTCGCGGATCTTCGAGCGCAGCGTGAGCGGCCGTCCCGAGGGTACCGGTCTCGGCCTCGCCCTGGCGCGGACCATGGCAGCGGCCGACGGCGGCCGCGTGGTGCTGGTCAAGCCGAAGCCGGCCACCTTCGCGGTCTTCCTGCCCCGGAACCCGCCCAAGCCGGGCACTCAGCCCGTCCGCGGCCCAGCCTGAGCCGGGCCGCCAGCGGAAGGAGCTAGCCCCGCCGCGCCCGGACGTCGGCCGGGGCAAGCTGCTCCCGGGCTGGCCCGTAGCCGTCGGCGGCGTGCGGCCGCAGGTGCGGTTCGCCGGGCTCGGCCAGTTCTGGGTCGGTGATCAGCAGGGTGGCGGCCTCGCTGGTCTCGGTGGGGTCGACGATCCCGGATACCGTGGCTTCCCCGGCCGCCACGGCGGCGCCAGGGGCTCCGGCCAGGAACACCCACTTCTTGTAGGAGAAGTACCGGAAGACCGTGCCCAGGCCGGTGCCAACCAGGCTGGCCGCGTTGTAGGCCAGTACGTCGCGCTTGTCCAGCCCGTAAGTGGTCACCGCGATCACGCCCTCGGCGATGACCAAGCCCACCAGGTTCAGCGCGAAGAAGATCAGGCCCTCGCGCAGCATGTGCTGGTTGACCCGGTGCCGGAAGGTCCAGAACCGGCTGCCGAAGTAGGTCACGATCGTGGCCACCACGATGGAGATGCCCTTGGCGGCCAGCGGCCCCATGCCCTCGGCGCTGTGCAGGTACGCGGCACCGCCAAGGTCGATCACCGAGCCGATGAACCCGACCACGCCGAACTTCGCGAGCTCAGGGATCAGCTCTTTGAAGCGCTGGGTGAAGCTCCCCATCCTGGGCATACAGGACTGTCCTTTCGGGACGGCATCAGGTTGCTTGCGTGCATGTACCCCGGGTGCAGGCTCCGGGCGAGTCCCGCACATGCTACCGGAGCGTGCACCAGGATCGCGGCAAGCTTCCCTGATACAGGGCTACGAAACCGCACAGAGAACGCTGACCGTGGCAAAGGCCGCGACTCGGTCCCTAACTGGCTCAGCTGGAACTGGCTCAGCTGGCCAGCGCGGTCTCCCGGCCGGTCCCGGCGATGGTGTGCCAGGCCAGGTAGATGACCGCCGTGATCACGAAGCCGACCTCGAAGGTCAGGTCGCCCACGGATCCCGCGCTCTTGGGCACCACGCCGATGTACTCGGTCTGGTTGGAGAACAGCCAGATCGAGACGACGACCCCGACCAGCATCGCCACCGGGCCCGCCCAGTTCGCGTACCGCTTGTCGAAGAGCAGGGGCTCGATCTGCCCAGTCGACTGCTTCCGCCGCAGGTACATGTCGCAGAACACCACGGCCAGCCAGGGGGAGATCCAGTAGGCGATGATCAGCAGGAAGTTCTCGTACTTGGTGCCGGCGTTGTGCAGCCCGCTCCAGGCCAGGAAGAACCCGACGATGCCGAATCCGACGGCCACGATCGCGCGCCGCAGGGCGAGCGGCAGCCTGATCCCGATCGCGGTGAACGAGATCGCACCGGAGTAGATGTTGAGCGCGTTGGCGGCGACCGCGCCGATACAGATGCCGACCAGCGTGAGGTTGGCGAGCCAGCTCGGCAGCGCGCTGGTGAAGGCGGTGGTCGGGTTGCTGCCCGCGGCGGCCGCGACCTTCGGGATCGTCCCGGCCGCGGCGCCCACCGTTTCCAGCAGGACACAGGACAGGAACAGGCCGAGCCCGGCCCACACGGCGATCGCGACCTTGCTGCTCTCGGGCTTCATGTAACGGGTGTAGTCGCTGGCGTACGGGTTCCAGCCGACCGCGTAGCCGAACGTCGCGCCGAGCTCGATCAGGAACGCGCCGGGGATCGTCTTGTGCGGCGCGGCCGGGTGCCCCTTTGACAGCATCACGACCGATGCGATCAGGAAGATGATCACCAGCACCGGGAACGCGTAACGCTCGAAGACGTGGATCAGGTTGTAGCCCAGGGTCGCGACGATCAGCTGGGCCAGGACCACGATCAGCAGGCAGAGCACCTTGGGCATGTGCGTGAGCGTGTTCAGCGCGAGCGCGCCGGACACGCTGTTCACCGCGAACCAGCCGATGCCTGCCACTACGGCATTGAGGCCGGCTGGCAGGGCGTTTCCCCAGTACCCGAAGCCAAGGCGGCTGATCACCATCTGCGGCACCCCGAAGCGGGGCCCCTGGGTGGACAGGATGCCCTGGGTGATGGCGCCGAGCCCGGTGCCGAGCACGATGGCGTAGAACGCCGCCCAGAAGCTCAGCCCGAGTCCCCAGACACCGAGCAGGCCGACGAATATCGTCGCGAACTCCATGTTCGGCGAGGTCCAGGTCCACAGCAGCTGTATCGGCCGGCCGTGCCGCTCGCTGAGCGGGATGAATTCCGCCCCGCCCGGCTCGACGGCGATGACGTGGCTGCCGTAAGTACCTTCCCGGACGAGGACGCCGGTTCCGCCGCCGCTGTCCATGACGTCCTGATCGGGTGTCGCCATCTGCGCTCCTATTGCCGGGTGCTGATGAACATAAGTCTTCTACCCGGCGAAAAGCGACACCAAAGTAAGCAGTGTTTCGTCGATGTAAAACCACGGCCGCAAATGGAACATTCATGTTTCGTGCTCGCCCCGGCCGCCCGGTCCCGGCCACCCATTCCCGGGCCGGACGCCGGTCCCGTAGGGTACGGAGCGTGACCGATTCCGCGGATGCTCCGTCCCCGCAGCGTCCCGCCACCGGCACGCCCGGCGCGCCGGTCGTGGGCATGGTCGGCGCCGGCCAGCTGGCCCGGATGACCAGCCAGGCCGCCACCGGCCTGGGCGTCGGCTTCCGCGTGCTGGCCGGGGAGCTGACCGAGAGCGCCGCCCAGGTGGTGGCGGGAACCTGGCTGGGGGACTACCGGTCCCTGGCCGACCTGCGCCAGTTCGCGCACCTGTGCGACGTGCTCACCTTCGACCACGAGCACGTGCCCGGCGACGCACTCGCCGCCCTCGAGCACGACGGCGTGCCGGTCCGGCCCGCGGCCGCGGCGCTGCGCTTCACCCAGGACAAGCTGGCCATGCGTGAGCGGCTGACCGGGCTGGGCATCGCCTGCCCCCGGTACGCCGCCGTGGCTGACCTGGCCCAGGTGGAAGAGTTCGCGGCCGGCCGCTGGCCGGTGGTGCTCAAGGCCATCAGCGGCGGCTACGACGGCAAGGGCGTCTGGGTCTGCGAGTCGCCGGTCGAGGCCAAGGCCGTGCTGGGCCACGGGCGGGTGCAGGCCGGCGAGGTCAGTCTCATGGCCGAGGACTATGTGCCGTTCGAGCGCGAGCTCGCGGTGCTCGCGGCCCTGTCGCCGCACCGCCAGGGCGCGGTCTACCCGGTGGTGGAGACGGTGCAGCGGGACGGCATCTGCCGCGAGGTGATCGCGCCCGCGCCCGGGCTGGCCGCTGGGCGCCGGGCCCAGGCCCAGGAAGTGGCCCTGCTGATCGGCAAGACCCTCGGCGTGACCGGGCTGCTGGCCGTGGAGATGTTCGAGACGGCGGACGGCCTGCTGGTCAACGAGCTGGCCATGCGCCCGCACAACACCGGTCACTGGACCATCGAGGGCGCCCGCACCTCCCAGTTCGAGCAGCACCTGCGGGCCGTCCTGGACCTGCCGCTCGGCTCGCCGGCCATGAGCGTGCCGGCCGCGGTGATGGCCAACGTGCTCGGCGGCGACGACGGTGATATCTACGACCGGTACATCCACGTGATGGCGGCCGACCCGACGGTGAAGGTGCACATGTACGGCAAGTCGGTGCGGCCCGGCCGCAAGATCGGGCACGTCACGGTGACCGGCGACGCGGACCACGCCGACCCGGCCGAACTCGCCGACCGGGCTCGCCGCGCCGCCAGCTACCTGCGCTGGGGCACGGAGGACGGCGAATGAGCGCCCCAATTCCGGCCAGCACCGGGCCGGCCAGCACCGCCCTGGTCGGCCTGGTCATGGGCAGCGACTCGGACTGGCCGGTGATGCAGGCCGCGGGCCGCGCCCTGGAGGAGTTCGGGGTGCCGTACGAGGCCGACGTGGTCTCGGCCCACCGCATGCCGCGGGAAATGATCGAGTACGGCTCGTCGGCAGCCGAACGCGGCCTGCGGGTCATCATCGCGGGCGCCGGGGGCGCCGCCCACCTGCCGGGCATGCTGGCCTCGGTCACCCCACTGCCGGTGATCGGCGTGCCGGTGCCGCTGGCCAACCTGAGCGGGCTCGACTCGTTGCTGTCCATCGTGCAGATGCCGGCCGGCATCCCGGTCGCGACCGTCGCGGTCGGGGGCGCCCGCAACGCCGGCC
>JBAPYC010000980.1:0-7631 GCA_049284535.1 Streptosporangiaceae bacterium | reverse complement strand
GGCCCGGCAGGTGCGCCGCCCCATGCCGCGCCCGCCCGCCGGCCAGGCGCGTCGCGGCACCGCCTTCCACCAGTGGCTGGAACAGCGCTACGGTCAGCAGCTGCTCATCGACGACACCGACCTGTTCGGCGGGGACGACGACGATCAGCCCTCAGCGGGCGGCGGTGACCTCAGCAAGCTGCGGGCCCGGTTCGAGCAGGGCGAGTGGGCCGAACGCTGGCCCAGCGCGGTCGAGGTGCCCTTCGAGACGCTGATCGGCGACCGGCTGGTCCGCGGCCGGATCGACGCCGTGTTCGCCGACTCACCCCAGGGCGGGTACGACGTGGTGGACTGGAAGACCGGCCGCCCGCCCAATAGCGACACCGAGCGGCATGCGGTCTCGGTCCAGCTGGCCGCCTACCGGCTGGCCTGGGCGGCACTGGCCGGGGTGCCGGTCACGCAGGTCCGGGCGGCGTTCTACTACGTTTCCCACGACACCACGGTCCGTCCCGCCGACCTGCTCGACGAGGCCGGCCTAGCCACGCTCATCGAGCAGGTCCCCACCGAGGCCTGACGCCTGCGATTCAGGGCTGGCGCTCTCCCCGTATGGCCGCTCGCTGCTGTTCCATCTTGTCCGCTTCGCGGGCCGTGATGGCCTTGGCGCCGAGTTCTACAGCGCGATCACGCTCGCCCTCGGTCAGCGTGTAATGCCGGGTTAGGTGCGGCTGCGATCCGGCTTCAGCACCGGGGTCATGGCGCAGACCCAGTTGGCCCGCGAAGGCATGCAGTTCGTCCTCGGCGTCGGCCGTCAAGGCGAACAATGGCGGCGGCGCGGCGGTCCGGCCGAGAAGGAACCGGCTCTGACCTCGAAGCTGGTTGACGTACACAGCCATGGCATCCTCCGCTCGGCGACGCTGCCCATGACCAGGAGACCTCCTTCATCGTCGCACAGCCTTCAGCGCGCACAGCGGGGCCTCGGGCTAACCGGCCACCGCGGGCTTGAGCACCTCCTGGCACCACTGCCGGAAGCTGGTCGCCGTCCGCGGCGTGCCCGGCGCCAGGTCGTAGAGGTCATGGGTGTTCTGGGCCACGGCCATATCCACCATGCCCTGGGCCGTGCCCTCGCTCATCCCGCGCTCCAGCATGGATGCCTTGTAGCGCTCCAGCGGGACCTGCTGGCAGCGGACCGGCCGGCCGAGTACCTCGGACATGACCGCGGCCATCTGGTCGGGGGAGAGGTCGTCCGGGCCGGCCACCGGCACGCCTTCGCGACCGGTCCAGCCGCGGTCGGTCAGCAGCCGGGCCGCGACCGCGGCGATGTCCCTGGTGGCCACCGTGGCCAGCCGCCGGTCGGCCGTGCTGGCCAGGAAGAACACGCCCTGGTCCCGGATCGGGGCCAGCTGCCGGAGGAAGTTCTCCATGAAGAACGGCATGCGCAGCGACCGGTAACCCGCACCAGTGCTCTCGATCAGCTCGTCCATGGCCAGCGCGGCCGACAGCGGCCCGCCGTTCTTCACGATCCCCTCGCCCAGGGTCGAGACCGCGACCACCCGCGGCACGCCCGCCTCGGTGATCGCCGCGCAGGCCGGCCGGGTGAAGTCCAGGTAATAATCGGTGACGTTGTCTACCCGTGGGTTCGGCGGCACGAGCCAGAACACCGCGTCGGCGCCGGCGAAGGCGCGGCCGACGACGGCGGGATCGTCGTGCGATCCGGTGACGACCTCGGCCTGCTCGCGCACGCGCGGCGCCAGCCGGGCCGGGTCGCGTACGATCACGCGGACCGGCTCGCCGGCGTCCAGCAGGCGGTCTGCGAGCTGGTGGCCGATGTCCCCGGTGGGAGTGGTGATGACAAGCACGGGACCTCCATGGCGACGTTCACGTCGATAACGTCTGTCGGTTATCGACGATAATACACCCGATAACAGCGTCCTGCTATCGTTGTTAGATGGATTCGAGCCGCTCGGCGGCCGCCGACAGCACGCGGGCGCGCATCATCGCCGCCGCGACCCGGCTGCTGGCCGAGGGTGGCCGCGATGCCGTGTCCACCCGGGCGGTCAGCGCCGCGGCCGGTGTCCAGGCGCCCACCATCTACCGGCTGTTCGGCGACAAGCAGGGCCTGCTGGACGCCGTGGCCAGTCACGGCTTCGCCAGCTATCTGGCCAGCAAGGCCCACCGCGAACCCGGTCCCGACCCGGTCGAGGACCTGCGCCGCGGCTTCGAGGAGAACGTGCAGTTCGGCCTGGCCAACCCGGGCGTGTACGCGCTCATGGCGAGCGACCCGCGGCCGGGCGCCGTCTCGCCGGCCTACGCGGCCGGCATCGAGGTACTGGCTAAGATCGTCAGCCGGATCGCCGAGGCGGGCCGTCTGCGGGTCACTGAACAACTGGCCACGCAGCTGATCACCTCGGGGGGCCGCGGCACCACGCTCACGCTGATCTCACTCCCCGAGGACCAGCGCGATCCGGCCCTGATCCACGCGGCCCGGGAGGCGGTCGTCGCCGCGGTGACCACTGATAGGCCGGTCGCGGCCAGCCCCGGCCCGGCCGCCGCGGCCGTCACCCTGCGCGCCGTCCTGCCGCATGCCACGGCCCTGTCCGCCAGCGAGCGCGGCCTGCTCACCGAGTGGCTCGACCGCATCGCCGCCGGCGGCACCCCTGACCCGGCCCGCTAGGTGTGCTCGGAGAGCATGACGGCCAGCGTGCCCGGCTCCAGCGCCTCGAACACGTGCGGCACGTCGCCCGGGTAGCTCATGTAGTCACCCGGGCCGAGCTCGACCGTCTCTCCCGCCACCCCGGCCAGGGCCCGGCCCGTGCTGAGCACGACGTGCTCGACCACGCCTGCCATGTGCGGGTCTGACGCCCGGGCGGAGCCAGGTTCGGCCCGGATGCGGTACACGTCCCGGCGGGCGCCCGGCGGGCAGGAGTTCAGCAGCGTGGCCTGGTAATCGGCCTCGGCCGCGGCCACCGTGGGACCCTCGTGGGCCCGGATCACCTGGACGGTCGGGCGTGGCGGCTCCAGCAGCCGGGAGAACGGCGTATCCAGGGCCACGCACAGCGCCCACAGCGTCTCCACGCTGGGGTTGCCGGTGCCCGACTCCAGCTGGGACAGCGTGGACTTGGCGATCCCGGCCCGGCGGGCCACCTCGGTCAGGGACAGCCCGGCCCGGTGCCGTTCCCGGCGCAGCGAGGCCGCGATGAGATCCAGCGGGGCACTGGCTGATGGCTCGTTCGCCATAAAAAACAATCCGTTCGCTTTGACGAACAATAGGGACCAGAATAGACGGCATGAGTTCAATAAGCAGAACTCTAGGGCGCGCAACGCTGCGCGACATCGCTCTCACCTGCCTGGCCGTGTTCGTCATCGGCCTGTCCTATGGGGCCATCGCAGTCGCCTCCCGGCTCCCGCTGTGGCTGCCGGCCGTGCAGAGCGTACTTGTCCTGGCCGGCGCGTCGGAGTTCTTGTTCATCGGGATCGTGGCCGCGGGTGGCAACCCCGTGGCCGCCGCCCTGGCCGGCCTGCTGGTCAACACCCGGCACCTCCCTTATGGGCTGGCCCTGCCTGACATCACGGGGCCCGAGGTCAGCGGCCGCGGCTGGCGGCGGCTGCTCGGCACCCACGTGATGAACGACGAGAGCGTGGTGTTCGCGCTCGCGCAGCCGGACCTGCCCCGCAAGCGGGCCGCCTACTGGGCCTGCGGGCTGGGTGTGCTGATCTGCTGGCCGGGCGGCGCGGTGCTGGGCGCGCTGATCGGTTCCGCGGTGCACAACACCAGCGCGTTCGGCCTGGACGCCATGTTCCCGGCCGTCATCCTGGCCCTGATCATGCCCGACCTGCGTAACCGGGTGACGCTCCGCGCGGCCCTGGCCGGCGCCGCCATCGCCCTGGCCGCGGCCCCCTTCCTGCCGGCCGGCCTGCCCGTGCTGGCGGCACTGGTGGCCGTGCTCCTGCTGGGCCGCGAGCCGGTGAGGTCCCCGTGAAGGACACCACGCTGGTCGTCGGGGGCATGGCCATCCTGGCCGCCGGCACCTATGCCATCCGGTTCTCCGGCCAGGCGCTGCGCGCCCGGATCACCTTCCCGCCTCGCGTCAGCAAGCTGCTGGAGGCCGCCGCCACGATCCTGCTGGCCGCCCTGGTCGCGACGACCGCGCTGACGCAGGGCCACGGCTTCGCCGGCTTCGCCCGCCCCGCCGGAGTCCTGGTGGCCGGCGTGCTGGCCTGGCGCCGGGCCCCGTTCCTGGTCGTGGTCATCGCCGCCGCGGCCGTCACCGCGCTCCTGCGCCTGGCCGGGCTGTCGTGAGGTGGCTGGCCATCCGCTTCGGCGGGCTAGGCGTCGATCCCTCCCGCCAGGTAGCGATCCACCGTCTCTACCTTCGCCGTGAGCGCCCCGCTCACCCCGGGTCGCACGTCCGCCTTGAGCACCAGGCTCACCCGGGGCGCCTTGGCCGCGACGGCCTCGACCGCCCGCCGGACCACGTCCATGGTCTCGTCCCACTCGCCCTCGACCGTCGTGAACATGGCGTCGGTCCGGTTCGGCAGCCCGCTGTCCCGCACCACCCGGACCGCCTCGCTGACCAGCTCACCCACGGCCTCCCCAGTCCCCAGCGGAGTCACCGAAAACGCAACCAGCACCTTGATCTCCTCTCCTCGCCCACCCCAGCATGCGCCCCCGCCCCGCAACCCCCTCACCCGGGCGGCTCAGCTACCCGGTGCACTGCTGGCTGGCATAGACCAGGCCGACAGCCAGCGGGCCGGTGAGCCCGGCCGGTGCTGTGCCACCGGAACCCTGCACGTGCGGGCGCGGCAAGGGGCCTCCCGCTCCTGGCTGATCGAAGATGGACACGCCGATGCCGCTGGGCAGTGCCGACGGGTTGATGACCAGGTAAGCGCGGCCGTTGCTCGTACGGAAATGGGCGACGGCGCTCAGTACCTCCCGGCCGGGGTCGTAGGGCTGGCAGGACGTGCTCAGCGGGGGGCCGGAGAAGCTGACGGTGACGGGCAGCCCGTCAGCGCGCAGCGTGCTCTGCAGGGCCGCCGGGTCCTGCAGCTGGTTGATGGTGACGTCGATGTCGCCGTTGGCCTGCCTGGCCACCGTCCAGGCAGCCAGCTGAGCGCTAGCGGGATGGCTACCCGGTTGGCCGGAGCCCGGCCGCCCCGGATGGCCGGAGGGCAGGAGCGTGGTCACGGCCAGGGCGGTCCCGGCCGCCACGGCCAGGGTCCCGGCTACGCCCGGAATCCGCCGCCGCGTCCGCACTGCGCGGCCACGGCTGATGACGTGCGCGACCGGGGTGGCCGTGTGAACATCGGCGACCGACTCGCGCACCGCGGTGATCAGCTCGTTGTCGTTCATGATCGGTTCTCCTGCTGTAGTTCTGGCTCAAGGTCGTTGCGCAGTGCGGCCATCGCGCGGCCCAGATGGGCCATGACCGTTCCGGGCGCGATACCGAGCACTTCGGCGGTGCGGGCGGTATCCAGGTCGAGGATCAGCCGCAGCGCGATCACCTGCCGCTGCCGGGCGGGCAGCCGCATCAGCGCCGCCATGATCCGCGGGTCGACCAGACGGGCGGATGCCCCGCTGGCCGCGGGTGGGTCCGCGATCCGGGCCGGGTCGGGTACGGGTACTTCCCGGCGGCGGCGTCGCCACCGGGAGATACCCGCGTTCAGCGCCGTGCGGACCACCCACGCTTCCGGCGCGGGATGCCGGCTGACGGTGCGCCAGGACGCCCAGGCGCGGGCGAACGCCTCGTCCACAAGCTCTCGTGCCGTGTCCTGGTCACCGATGCTGACCACGACAGCCCGCAGGCACTCATCGGCGGCGCGGCGGTAGAATTCCGCGAAGTCCAGTTGCTGGGTTCCCACACCCATCCAACGCATCACCACGACATTCCCGTTACCTGCCGGCCGGCGGATCGAGCCGGCGACCCAGCGCCACCCGCCAGCGCACCCCACCCGTCAGCGCACCCCACCCGCGCGGGCATTTAAAAACCGTGAAAATCCCTGGTCAGATGGGCGCGGTAGATGAACAATGTGGCCAACTGCACGGAACAGGCCTGACAATGACGGGATGACCGGTTCTCTCGTCGCCGCAAGAGCCGCGAAGGCCGCCCGGGCCGCCATCGCCCTGGGCCCCCCCGCCGACACCGTCGGCGCAAGGATCCCCGGCCCGGCCGCCGCCAGCCCCGATACGAACGCGGCCCCGCTGCTCGCCGTGTCCGGCCTGAGCCTGTCCTACGGCCGGGTGCGCGCCCTGGACGAGATCAACCTGACCGTGCGCAGCGGCGAGCTGGTCGCGCTGGCTGGCGAGAACGGCGCGGGCAAGACCACCCTGGTCCGCTGCATCGCCGGCGACGTAGTCCCGGCTAGCGGCGAGATCTACCTGGCCGGACGCCGGATCCCGTCAGATCCGGGCGGGGCGGGCAAGCTGGGGGTCGCGGTGGTCTGGCAGGACCTGGCCCTGTGCGACAACCTGGATGTGGCCGCCAACATCATGCTCGGCCGGGAACGGCCCCGGCTGCTGTTCTCCGACAGCCGCTTCCACGCGGCCGCCGCGTCCGTGCTGGACGAGCTGCGCATTCCGCTCAAGGACACCACCCGTAGCGTCCGCAATCTGTCCGGCGGGCAGCGCCAGCTGGTGGCCGTGGCCCGGGCCATGGGCCGCAGGCCGCGGCTGCTGGCCCTGGACGAGCCGACGGCGTCGCTCGGCGTGAAGGAAGCGGCGCAGGTCGAAGAGCTGATCATGGGCCTGCGGGAGCAGGGTACGACGATCCTGCTGGCCTGCCACGACATCGACCAGATGTTCCGGCTGGCCGACCGCGTGGTGGTGCTGCGCCAGGGCCGGATCGTGTCGGACCTGCGTCCGGCCGACACCCACCCGGACGACGTGGTGGCGCTGCTTTCCGGACAGCAGATCGACACCTCCGCGCGCCGCCAGCTCACCCGGCTGCACGGGCTGACCGACCGGCTGGTCTCGGCGGATCCGTCGTCGAGCCTGTCGCTGATCTTGTCCGCGCTCGGCTCGGCGCTGTCCAGCGAACGGCTGTGCATTCACCTGGTCTCGGACCGGACCCTGTTCTGCGCGGCGTCGCTTGGCTTCGCCCCAGGCGAGCTGGACCCGTGGACCAGGCTGCCGTTCGGCCCCGGTGGTGGCCCGGTGGGCCTGGCCGCGGCCGATGAACGGCCCGTTATCGCCGACAACGTGCACGTCGGCGCGGCCTGGCGGAGCTTCCGCGACCTGGCCAAGACGGTGAAGGTGGCCAGCTCGTGGTCGGTTCCGGTGCTCGGGCCGAGCGGGCTGAGCGGGGTCATTACGGTGTTCCGCGCCGAGGACGGCGGACCGCAGCGAGACGAGCTTGATCTCGTCACCGTCTACGCGGGGTACGCCGCCAGCGCGATCGAACGCGACCGGCTGCTCGAGGCGGTGACGACCAGGAACCGCGTGCTGGAGACAATCAGGGAGATGCTGGAGACGCTGGCGGGTCCGGTTCTGGTCGGCGAAGGCCTGGTCGTCGCGCTCCAGTCGCTGCGCCGTGGCCTGCAGGCCGAAGAGGTGGCGCTGATCACCCAGCCGGCCGGCCGGCCGACCCGCTGGCGCGCCTACGCCGGGCCGCTGGGCACCGATCCGTCGTCGGCCACGCCGTCGCTGCGCGAGATGGCCG
>JBAPYC010000979.1:0-1534 GCA_049284535.1 Streptosporangiaceae bacterium | reverse complement strand
CACGTTGCCGGACTGGCTACCGGGCGTCACGACGCTCTTGCAGGCCAAGGCAAACTGCGGCTCGGCTCCGTTGACCGGGGCAGGAACCATCGCAGTCACCCAGTGGACATCATCGACGGCTGACGGCGACTTCTCCTGCCGTTAAGTTCAGCATTCACCGGTATGCCGCATCATTTCCGGCGGCCACCTGAAGCGGGCAACGACCACCGCCGCCGCGCCTGCTGGCGTCGGTCACTGGCGCGATGGTAGCCAGGAGGGTAAACGCGCGGGGCCTGCTCCTGCGCCTGCGCGATGCCTGAACCGATCCTGCCCAGGGTCAGCAGGTGATCATCGGACACGTGCTTACGTACATGCCGGCAGCCCGGGCACGTAGGCGTCATGCATCCCGGGATTTCAGGACGAGGGCGCCGAGGAGGAGGGCGCCGGCGGTCCACAGGGCGACGACGCCGAGGCCTTGCCAGGGGGTGAGCGGCAGGCTGTTCAGCCCGGTCGTGGCCTGGGCGTCCAGGCCGGCGGGCAGGGGGCCGATCTGATCCAGGTGCCGGGTGAGGGCCGGGTTGGAGATGACGTCCGCGGCGAGCGGGAACAGGTACAGCACGCCGAGCACCAGGCCGATGGCGGCCGCGGAGTCGCGTACGGCGGCGGCGAGCCCGAGGCTGAGCAGGGCGATGAGCGTCAGGTACAGGACCGCGCCGGCGGCGGCCCGGATGTCGGTGGCCGAGGTGAGGGACGCGTATCCGTGCGCGGGGATGAAGCCGTGGCCGGGCAGGATCAGCCGCCCGGAGAGGGCGGCACCTGCGACCGCCAGCGCTGAGGCGGTGAGCACCGGAGCGGTGAGCACCGTAGCCTTGGCGAAGAACCATGTCAGCCGGCTGGGCATCGCGGTCAGCGACAGCTTGATCATCCCGGTGCTGTACTCGTTGCCGATGGCCAGCACGCTGGCGACAGCCACTACCGCCTGGGCCGGATAGATTCCGGTGAAGCTGACCATGGCGGGGTCAATCCCGCACCTGACGGACTGGCACCGGGCCGCGCTGGCCGCCGCCACCCCGACGGCGACGGTCACCGTGACGACCCCGGCCAGCAGCCAGGCCGGGCCGGCCACGGTGCGGAATTTGGTCCACTCTGCTCGCAGGGCCTGAACGGCGGCGCGCAGGGCCTGGCCAGGCAGATAACGCGGCGGAACGACCCGGGCGGTGAGGCTCATGCGTCTTTGCGGCGCAGCAGGTAATAGGCCAGCGCCAGCGCGGCGGCCGCCCACGCGCACTCCACCGCCAGCCCGGCCCACGGCGTGAGCGGGTAGTACCCGGCGTTCAGGGAGTAGATGGCGATGAGCTGATGGAACTGGGGAACCGCCTGCTGTACGGACAAGGCGGCGGCCGGGGTAATCTGCAGCGGCCAGCCTCCTCCCCCTCCCGGGCCGCTGCCTGGCGGCTGCGCCCCGGACAGCGGGCCGAAGGCGAACAGATACGGGACGACGATCACCACGATCACGATGGCGACCGCCGGCGCGCTGCGCCGCACGATGGTGCCG
>JBAPYC010000978.1:0-2466 GCA_049284535.1 Streptosporangiaceae bacterium | reverse complement strand
GACCAGCGCGGTCGCCAAGCTGCCCGGAGTGTCCTCGGTCCGGGTCGGGCTAGACGTGATGAGCGAGGAGCAGCGGCGGACCCTGCAGACCCAGCTGCGCGGGGGCAAGCCCGAGCCGGAGATCCCGTTCGCCCAGCCCTCATCCCTGACCCGCGTGTACGCGGTGGCCAGCGGCAAGGGGGGCGTGGGCAAGTCGTCGGTGACGGTCAACCTGGCCGCCGCGCTGGCCGCCGCCGGGCACAAGGTCGGCGTCGTGGACGCCGACATCTACGGGCACTCGGTGCCGCGCATGCTGGGCGTGACCGGCCGCCCCACCCCGGTCGAGAACATGATCATGCCGCCGTCCGCGCATGGCGTGAAGGTCATCTCCATCGGCATGTTCACCAAGGGGAACACCCCGGTGGTCTGGCGCGGCCCCATGCTGCACCGCGCGCTGCAGCAGTTCCTGGCCGACGTGTACTGGGGCGACCTGGACGTGCTGCTGCTCGACCTGCCGCCGGGCACCGGTGACATAGCCATTTCGGTGGCCCAGATGCTGCCGGGGGCCGAGCTGCTGGTGGTGACTACGCCGCAGCTAGCCGCCTCTGAAGTGGCCGAACGGGCGGGGGCCATCGCATCCCAGACCCATCAGCGCCTCAGCGGGGTCATCGAGAACATGTCCTACCTGGTCTGCCCGCACTGCGGTGAGCCGGCCGAGATCTTCGGCTCGGGCGGCGGCGCGTCGGTCGCCGAGGCGCTGAGCCGCATATCCGGGGCCCCGGTACCGCTGCTGGGCCAGGTGCCGCTGGATGTCCGGCTGCGCGAAGGCGGCGACGCCGGAGAGCCGCTGGTACTCAGCGACCCGGATTCCCCAGCTGGCCTGGCGCTGCGGAAGATCGCCGACGAGCTGGGCGCGCGCAGCCGCGGGCTGGCCGGGCGCAGCCTGGGCATCACGCCCCGCTAAGCACGCCCCGGTCAGGACGCCCCGGTCAGGACGCGCCGGTCAGCGCGTCCTGGCTCACGTCGCGGCTCAGGGGCGGCTCACGTGGCGTCGACGTCAAAGGGCGGGCGCTCGCCCACCGCGAGGCCAGTCCCGTTGGCCCGGGGCGTATGCAAGGCCGATTCGGCCGCGGCCGAGTTCCCGTTGAAGTCGTCGAGGAAGTGCTTCTGCACGAAACGGCGGGGGTTCAGGTCCTCGAGCTCGAAGTCCTTGAACTCCGGCCCGAGGCCTTCCCTGAGGTCGTTCTTGGCTCCGTCGGCGATCTGGCGCAGGTCGCGGAGGGCCTTGCCGGCCTGGGAGGCCATCTTGGGCAGCTCGTGCGGCCCGAAGATGACGAGCGCGATCACCGCTAGGACAATCAGCTTGAAGGGAGAAAGATCGAACATCGCTCAGCTCTTTCGTCGGGCAGTGATGACGCGCACGTCCACTGTAATCCGTGCCGGGCGCTGCGTGGGGAGGGCCACGGCCCTCATTACAGCGGTATTCGGAGCCGTCAGCCGAACGGATTGATCAGGGCCGCCAGCCGGACCATACCGCGCTTCATGCGCTTCCAGAATCCCGGCGGCTGGTCATGCGGCAGCGCGCCGATCGCCGCCTCTACGGTCGGGGCCGGCGCGTCGGCCATCACCGTGTACACCATGCCCTGGGTGGACCAGGTCAGCGAGCGCTGGTCGGGTTCGGCCACGAACGCCTGGCGCCCGTCCACCGTGGTCTTGCGCCAGCCGGTCATCTTGTCGGCCAGCTTGCCGCGCTGCTCGAACACCGAGACCTCGGCCAGGCCGTCGGAGTAGCCGAGGTCCAGCACGGTGCCGGTGCTGGTCGTGGTCCGGGCCCCGGTGAACAGCGACAGGCCGCCGGGCAGCTGGGCCGGGACCTGCCAGGCGCTGGACCGCAGCGCCAGCAGCTGGTCCCTGCTGAGCGGATCGGTCCACGGGCCCTGGGCCGCGGCCGAGGCCTTGGCCTGCGTCTTGGCGGCCTGGTCAGCCTGGTCGGCCTGGCTGATCTGGTCCGCGAACTGCACGTTGACGAATTCGTCACGGCTGATGACGTGCTTGGAGGTGTCGAAGATCTCCCGCTCCAGTGGCAGCATGGTCGCGTCGTCCAGCCAGAACCTCGCGGCCAGGCTGCCGTCCGGCCGCCAGGCCTCAATGATCTGGGCGCCCCGGTCGTCCGCCGAGCCCGAGCCGGCGTAGGCCACCACGTAGTGGCTCTCCAGCAGCTGCACTAGCGGGAGCGTGACCCCGAGGGCGCCCTCCGGCGCCTGGCCATCGTTGTCGGCCGACAGGTACGGCCGGTTGGTGATGGTGGTCCCGGCGTCCAGGGTCTGGGTGACCGTCTGGCCGCCGCTGACGTGCCAGATGTCGGACACCAGCACGCTCTCGGTGCCGTTGACCCAGCGGGTCGCCACCTCATCGCCCTGGTAGGAGGTCACGATCGCCGCCTGGGCCGCATGGGCGAGAAGCTGGACCGCGCGCGGGCTGCTGGCG
>JBAPYC010000977.1:0-2158 GCA_049284535.1 Streptosporangiaceae bacterium | reverse complement strand
ACCACCGCCAGCACCTCGGCCAGCCGGTCTGCCAGCTCGTCGGGATCGGGTACGCGCAGGTCCGCGTGCGCGGCCTTCAGCGCCTTGCGGGCCCGCAGCAGGCGCTGGGCCATTGCGGGTTCGGCGGCCAGGAACGCGGCCGCGATCTCGGCGGTGCTCAGGCCGCAGACGGCGCGCAGGGTCAGCGCGATCTGCGATTCCCGGGGCAGCGCGGGATGACAGCAGGCGAAGACCATGCCGAGCAGGTCGTCGCCGGCGCGGTCCGGGTCCTGTTCACCGGCGGCCTCGGCCGCCGCGAGCAGGGCCAGCTTCTGCTCTCCGGCCTGGGCCCGGCGCAGCCGGTCGATGGCCTTGCGCCGGGCCGTGGTGGCCAGCCAGCCGCTGGGACTGGGCGGGACACCGTCGTCGCGCCAGTGCTCGATGGCCTCGACGAACGCGTCCTGCACGGCGTCGGCGGCCAGACCGACATCACCGATCCGGGCGGCCAGCGCGGCGGTGATCCGGGGCGCCTCGTCCCGGTAGACCCGCTCGAGTACCGGGTCGTCCACGTAGGTTCAGGCGCCGCTGAACTTCGGCGGCCGCTTCTCGGCGAAGGCCTTCAGGCCCTCGGCGAAGTCGCCCGAGCCCGCCATTTCCCGCTGGATCCCGGCCTCGAACTCGAGCTGATCCTCCATGTGCTGGTACAGCCACTGGTTGAGCTGGCGCTTGGTGCCCGCGTAGGACCTGGTGGCGCCGGCCGCGAGCCGGTCCAGCAGCGCACTCGTGCGCGCGGCGAACTCCTCGTCGCCGAAAACCTGGTTGATCAGGCCCCAGTCCACGGCCGTGCGGGCATCCAGCCGCTCCCCCAGCATGGCCAGCTCCGCGGCCCGCGCGAAGCCCACCCGGGACGGCACGAACAGCGAGGAGCCGCCGTCGGGCACCAGCCCGATGTTGACGAAGGCCAGCTGGAAGTACGCTGACTCGGCGGCCACGACCAGGTCGCAAGCCAGCGCCAGGGACAGCCCGATGCCCGCCGCCGGGCCATTCACGGCGGCGATGACCGGCTTCGGCATCCGCCGGATGCCGGTGATCAGCGGGTGGTAGCGCTCGGTCAGGATCTGGTACACGTCGACCTGGCCGTCGTCGGCATCCTCGGCGGCTTCCTTCAGGTCGGCGCCGCTGGAGAAGGCCCGCCCGGCGCCGGTGATGACGATGGCCCGGATGCCGGGGTTCTCGGCGACCTCGGTGATCGACTCCCGCAGGTCGACCGCGAACTGCCTGTTCCAGGCGTTCATCCGGTGCGGCCGGTTCAGCTCGATCGTGGCCCCCGTGCCCCGGCGGTAGAGGTTGATCGTCTCGTACTGGCGGTACAGCTCGTCGTCGCTCACGCCGGCCATGCTAACAGGGCCGGATCGAAGTTTTGATAGGCCAATAGGCATTAGTACCGATGCCGGGCGATGGCTTATCCACCATCATTGTGCTGCGCATCTATACGCACCCGCGGACATGGGGATCGTGGGCAAGCACGGGGAGGGGCGGCCGATGCCAGGCGACGGACCGCTCTGCGCGACCGACCTGACGCCCGGCGGCCTCACCGGCCGGGCCGCCGACACGGCGACCCTGCGGCACATGCTCGACAGCAGCCGGCTGGTCACGGTGACCGGCCTGCCCGGGGTGGGCAAGACCGCGGTCGCGCTGGAGGCGGCCATCGCGGCCGCCGGTGCCTTCGCCGACGGGACCCTGCTGCTGCGGCTGGACGGGCTGTCGGATGAGGCCCTGCTGCCGCACACCATCGGGGCCGTGCTGCGGCTGGCGGACGATTTCGCCAGCAGCCGCCTGGAGGTACTGGTCGACCAGCTGCGTGACCGGCACATGCTGATCATCCTGGACACTTGCGAGCACCTGCTGGGCGCGTGCACGTCCCTGGTCGCGGCGCTGCTGACTCCCTGCCCCAAGATCAGTGTGCTGGCGACCAGCCGGGAGCCGCTGCGGGTGCCGGGCGAGTCGGTGGCCCAGATCCGGCCGCTCCGGCTGGCGGACGCGGTGACGCTGTTCGGCAGGCGGGCGGCTGCGGCCGGGATCGAGGTCGGGCCGGAACACCGCGCCACCGTGGCCTCGATCTGCGTGCAGCTGGACAAACTGCCGCTGGCCATCGAGCTGGCCGCGGCCGGGCTGACCG
>JBAPYC010000976.1:0-1785 GCA_049284535.1 Streptosporangiaceae bacterium | reverse complement strand
CACCCCGCGCTCGAAGCCCGAGCGGAGGTGCCCAGTGGGCCAGGCCAGGGCCAGGTGGGCCAGGGCGGCGGTGTAAATACCCTGGCTCGCGTTCCCTATGGTGAACGCAACCGGGTTCGCCAGGTTGACCAGGATGTACGGCACCAGGTACAGGTAGCCGGCGATGGTGAATAGCAGGCCCAGCCGGCTGGCGGGCCACCGTACCCAGGCGGCAATCCCGGCCACCAGGAATGACAACCCGATGACCTCATAGCAGATGAAGATCGGCAGGTAGTCCGAATGCGGTGGCCAGCCCGACCAGGCCAGGCTGCCCGCCGCGGCGACCGCGCCCACGATCAGGACCGCCAGCAGCCGCCGGCTCATGCCGGATCCCGGGCCAGGAAGCGGCGCAGCGCAGCGCCGGACAGCTGATCCTTGGGCAGGAACCCCGCGGCCGGGCTGCCCGCAATCCGCCCGCCGTAGTCGCTGGCCTCGCGGGTCGAGGTCAGCACCACCACCGGAGCCGGGCCGCCGGCCAGGCCTGCGGCCAGCCGCCTGGCCACCTCGAAGCCGTCGAAGTCCGGCAGCTGGATGTCCAGCAGCACCAGGCCGGGCCGGACGGTGCGAACCGCCTCCGTCGCTTCCGCACCGGTGGCCGCCTCGGTCACCGTGAAGCCAGCGGCCTCGAGCATGCCCCGGACGAATGTCCGGAAGCCGTCGTGGTCGTCGACGATCAGGATCGCCGGAGCTGGCTGCACGGATTCAGTCTGGCACCGCGCCCGGCTGCTGACATCGGGGCAGACCCTGAGCATTTTTCCTGGCTGGCCCGGACCGAAGTTCAGGGCGCGACCCGATTCGGCGAGCCGCGGGAGCTCCTAGCGTCTGCCGTGCCGGGCCTTAAGTCATCCCGGTCCGAACGGAAGGATGGCACATGAATCGCATCGGAAGATCCTGCCGGGGGACGCTGCGTTTGCGGTCGCTGGCCGCGGCCGGGCTGGCCGGGATCGGCCTGGCCGTGGCGGGATGTGGTGGGGGAAGCGCCCCGGCCGTCAACGCGCCACCTGGATCCGCGCACACCGCGGCGGAACAGGCCGCCGTCATGAACTGGCTGTACAAGACCAACCAGATGTGGCAATCGAACGACTTTTCCGCGGTTGACCAGGTCACCGTTGGCCAGATGCGCACGCTTTACCTGTCCGAGGAGCGGCAGGCCAGCCTGCCGGATAACGCGTCGCGCGAGTCGTTCAGCCTCACCGGCCTGTCGATCACCCTCCCCTGTCACACCGGCAGCCCTGCCGTTTTCGTGGCTTACGGCGACACTGCCGTCTTCGATCTCGGGTCGTCCGTGCAGTCCGTGGCCATGGTGTTCGAACAGGCCGGCGGCCGGTGGAAGCTGGCCGCTGCCGTCAACCACTCTGACGGCAGCTCAGGCTGGCCGGCGCTGTGCACGCACGGGACGCCGCCCGCGGCGCCAGCCGCGCTCGCGGCGGGCGACTACACCTCTGACCTGGCCCGGGTGCTGACCCGCGCCGAGAGCGGCGCCGCGCAGACCACCCAGACGGCATCACCCTTCGCGGTCAACGACTTCCTGGCCGGACCCGGTTCGATCCCCGTGGAGTCCGCCACGCAGATCCGGCAGGACCGGAAGGGCGACGTCACGTTCACCGGCAGCTTCGCCCCGGCACCCGACCCGACGTTCGCGCTGCCGCTGGCCAGCGGCCGCGGCTACTGGGTGATCGGCTCTCTCACCCAGAGCGGTACCTACAGCGCGCCCTCCGGCCTGCGCGCGAAGGCCTGGCCGGACGG
>JBAPYC010000975.1:0-2273 GCA_049284535.1 Streptosporangiaceae bacterium | reverse complement strand
GAGTTCCCCTGACCCGGCGCCGGGCCCGGCTGGCCAGCTGGCGGGCGGCCGCCGGGGACCGGCCGGTGATGCCGGCGATCTGGTCGAAGGGCAGGTCGAACATGTCGTGCAGCACGAACGCGACCCGTTCGGCCGGAGCCAGCCGGTCCAGGACCACGAGCATGGCGAGCCCGACCGAGTCGGCCAGCAGCGCCTCGGATTCCGGCCCGGGCGGCCCGGGCGGCCCGGGCCGCGCCTCCAGCGGCTCCTCCCGCCGGGACTTGCGGGCGCGCAGCATGTCCAGGCACACTCGCGCGACCACTGTTGTCAGCCACCCGTTCAGGTTTTCCACGCCGTCGGCCTGGGTCCGGCTGACATGCAGCCAGGCCTCCTGCACGGCGTCATCCGCCTCGGCGGCCGACCCCAGCATGCGGTAGGCCACCGCGTGCAGCCGCGGCCTGCTGGCCTGGAACCGGGCGGCCAGCCCGTCAAGTTCGGTCATCGATCAGTCCTTCGCCACGTTCCGTCGTACCACTGACGGAGCTACGCGGGCCAATGTGACCATAGAGTCATGGATGTTGAGCTCTTCCTGACCCGGGCGTCGGAGCTGCTGGCCATCCCGTCGACCAGCGACCGGCCCGGGGAGCTGCGGCGGGCCCTGGAGTTCGTGCTCGATTTCGTCGGGCCGGGGTTCACGGTGGAGCGGTTCGAGTCGGGCGGCAAACCGAGCGCCCTGCTCTACCCAGGGACCGAACGGGCCGAGTTCGACGTCATCCTCAACGCTCACCTGGACGTCGTGCCGGCGCCGCCCAGCCAGTTCCGCCCCCGCCGCGACGGGGATCGCCTGATCGCCCGCGGCGCCCAGGATATGAAGGTGTCCGGGCTGGTGGCCGCCCAGGTCTTCCGCGAGCTGGCCGCCCGGCTGCAGTACCCGGTCGCGCTTCAGCTCGTCACCGACGAGGAGGTAGGCGGCCGGGATGGCACGCAGCACCAGCTCGACCGCGGGGTCCGGGGGCGGTTCGTCCTTGTCGGCGAGACCAGCGGGCTGCGCATCGTCAACGAGTCCAAGGGCATGCTGGTCGTGCGCCTGCTGGCGACCGGGCGCAACGCGCACGCCGCCTACCAATGGCTCGGCGACAACGCCCTGGTCAAGCTGCAGCGCAGCGTGGGCCACCTGCTGGACAGGTACCCGGTCGCCACCGAGGAGGTGTGGCGGACTACCGTCAACCTGGCCCGGGTGCAGACCCAGAACCAGACCCGTAACCAGGTGCCCGCCGACGCGGAGGCGCTGCTGGACATCCGGTTCCCGCCCGGCGACCCGGACCTGGCCGGACGGACCCGCGCCGAGGTCACCGCGTACCTGGAAGGGTTCTGCGAGCCCGGTGTCGCGGCTGTCATCGATGCCCTGGACCAGCCGCACCGGGCCCGGCCGGACCGGCCCGAGGTCCGGCGCCTGGCGGCCGTGGCCCGGAACCAGGGCTACTCGGGTGACCTGCTGCGCAAGCACGGCGTCAGCGACGGCCGCTTCTACGGCGGGCTGGGCATGCCGGCCGTGGCGTTCGGCGTCGGCGGGGACGGGCAGCACGGCCCGGACGAGTACGCCGACCTCACCACCGTCGCGCCGTATTACCGCGCGCTGAGCGAGTTCCTGCGCGACCCGGCCCCGGCCGCTGCCAGCTAACCGTGCCAGCTCGCGGCGCGGGCTAGTCGCCGGGGACCGCGCGGCGGCGCAGGTCCCGCTGGATGTCCTGGCCGAGCTTGCGTGTCTCCCTGCGGTTGAACAGCGCGCCCACCGCCGCCCCGGTGAGCAGCGGGGCCAGTGAGAGCACGCTCCGGGTGGCCCGCACGGCCAGCCGCCGGCGCAGCAGCCGGGCCAGCGGCGACCCGGCGGAGAAGACCAGCGCGCCCTCAATCATGAATACGCCGCGGCGGTGGGACCAGGACGCGACATAGGCGCTCATCCGCTCCGGGAACCTGCCCGGCGCAGGAGTGCCGTAGGCCTCATGCAGCTCGGCCACGAGCTTGAGCTCGATCCCGACCAGGATCAGGGTCTCGGCTGCGATCTCTATCGGGAAGGCGGGCAGCACCGGCAGCGTGGAGGCCACCCCGGCCGCCCCGCCCGTGGCCGCCGCAGCCCGGGATGCACCCTCGATAAGAGCGTCGGCGATCTCGTCGGCCGAAAGCCCGGGGAACTGCGCCCGCAGCGCCGCCTGGTTGCGTACCCGCAGCCGGGGCGCCATCGCCATCACCTGGTCGGCCAGCCAGTTGCTGCCCGAGCCGGCCCGCTCCCGGGC
>JBAPYC010000974.1:0-5287 GCA_049284535.1 Streptosporangiaceae bacterium | reverse complement strand
GTACGGGCGGACTGGCGCTGGTCGGAGTCGTGGAGCTGGTCATGATCGACCTGGCCTCGGTGGTCGCCATCGCGCTGGCGAACGGGCGCGGCTCCACCGGCGCCATCGTGATCTTCAACTATGCCTCCCAGGTGTTCAACTCGGTGTCTGCCGTGCTGGCACTGTCGGTGGTGGTCAGCGCGTTCCCGGTCCTGGCGGCCCGGGACGGGCCTGCCTTCAGCCGGACCTGCGCCGGGTCTACCCGCGCCGTCTTGCTGCTGTCCTGGCTCGGCACCGCGGTGATGGCGGCGGTCGCCGTTCCCGCCGCCCACGTGCTGGCCCACACCGGCGATCAGGTACCTCAGCTGATCGAGGCGTTCGCGTTGTTCGCACCGGGCATCGCGGGCGCGGCGGTGATCACCAACCTGGGCCCGGGTAATGTTCGCCGTGGGGCGGCTGAAGGTCGCCGCGGCGGGTGTGGCCGGAAGCTGGCTGCTGGTGATGACAGCCGAGGCGGCGCTGGCCTTCCTGGCGCCGGCCCAGCTGGTGGTGGCGGCACTCGCGCTGGGCACCACCATCGGCCAGACCGCCGTGGCCATCCCGATGGTGATCGCCACCCGGCGGATCTGCGGCCGGGACTCGGTCGCCGGCGTCGTCCGCGCCAACCTGTCCGGGCTGGCCGCCGGGGCGGCCGGTGCCGCCATCGGTGTCGGCGTCTGCCTGGCCATGCCGGTCGCCGGGAAGCTGATGGCCTTTGGCGTGGCCGTCCTGGCCGCCTGCGGGGCGGTGGCCGCGTTCGGGGCGGTCGCCTACGCGCTGGACCGGAGCGACCTCAAGGTGGTCGCGACGCAGCTACGGCGCGTGCTCGGCAAGCCGGCCAGGCCCAGTTAAGCAAGCTCAGCCGATCAGGCTCAGCCGATCAGGTCGGTCGCCATCTCCAGCACGATGGCCCGGAGCTTGTCCCGGTCGTCGACCTGATCCAGGAAGAACATGCAGGTCGCCCCCACCGACAGCACAGCGGTGGTGGCGCGCACCCGGTCGCGCAGCGGGGCGCCGGTGCCGGCCAGCACGTCGACGAGTGCTTCGAGCCGGACCCGGGCCCGGGCAAAGCGCTCCTTGCCGGCCTCCATGGACTGCACCGCGGCCCGGTTCTGCTCCAGGAAGCGGAACACCTCGCTGCTGGCCAGGACCACGCTGACATAGCGGCCGAGGATCTCGCGCCGGGTCTGCTCACCGCGCGGCTGCTCCCGGGCCCAGTCCACCAGGGCGTCGAGCTTATGGAAGTAGTCGTCGGTGAAGCTGTGGACGATGTCTTCCTTGGATTTGAAGTGGTAGTACAGGGCGGCCTTGGTCACTCCCAGCCGCTCGGCGATCTCCCGCAGCGAGGTTTTCTCGTACCCGTGCTCGGCGAAAAGCTCGAGCGCCACCTGCTGCGCCCGGGCCCTGGTGTCGGTCCGCGGCGCGGATCCGGCGTGTTCCATGTCGGCTGTCTACCCCACGTTCAGGCCGCTGTTTTTTACTTGACGGCCGGTTAGTAACGGCCCTAGCATAATAACTTGCCGGCCGGTAAGTCAACGCGGCTGGCCGGCGGCGGACATGGCGGGACTTTCACAAGGCGGGACTTTCACAAGGGGAGAACGGTGGCGGAACCAACAGGCGGCCAGGGCGCGGGTGAGGCGGGGGCGGCGACCCAGCCGGCAGCAGGTGGCGGGGGCGGGCAGTTCCTGGCTCCCCGCGAGGTGCTGATCGTGCTGCCCGGGCTGCTGATGGCCATCCTGCTGGCCATGCTGGACAACCTGATCGTGAGCACGGCGCTGCCGCGGATCGTGGGTGACCTGGGCGGGGTGGCGCACCTGTCCTGGGTGGTGACGGCCTACATCCTGGCCTCCACCATCACCACGCCGTTCTACGGCAAGCTCGGCGACATGTACGGCCGGAAGACGTTCTTCATCGGCGCGATCATCATCTTCCTGGCCGGGTCGGCGCTGTCCGGCCTGTCCCAGTCGATGGCCGAGCTGATCGCCTTCCGCGCGCTGCAGGGCCTGGGGGCCGGCGGCCTGATGGTCGGGGCCATGGCCACCCTGGGCGACATCGTGGCCCCGCGCGAGCGCGGCCGCTACATGGGTTACATGATGATGGTGATGATGCTGGCCACCATCGGCGGCCCGCTGCTCGGCGGGTTCATCACCACCTCGTTCTCCTGGCGCTGGATCTTCTACATCAACATCCCGCTGGGCGGCGCCGCCCTGATCTACCTGCTGGCCGTGCTGCACGTGCCGGCGCACAAGGTCAAGCACAAGGTGGACTACCTGGGCGGGGTGCTGCTGGCGGTGGCCTCGACCGCGCTCATCCTGCTGGCTACCTGGGGCGGCACCGAGTACCGCTGGGCCTCGGTCCAGATCGTCGGGCTCGGCGTGATCACGGTGGCGGCCGGGGTGGCGTTCTGCATGGTGGAGCGCCGGGCCGCCGAGCCGATGCTGCCGCTGCACGTGTTCCGCAATCCGAACTTCTCGCTGTCGATGGTGATGACCTTCTTCACCGGCCTGGCCATGTTCGGCGCGATGACGTTCCTGCCGCTGTACCAGCAGACGGTGCAGGGCGAGTCGCCGACGCTGAGCGGCCTGATGCTGACCCCGATGATGGTCGGCTCGACCGTCACCTCGATGCTGGCCGGGCAGGTGGTCACGCGGACCGGCCGGTACAAGATCTTCCCGATCCTCGGTGGCGGGATCATGGCGGTGTCGCTGTTCCTGCTCACCGGCCTGGACGTCGGCACGACCCGGTTGACCTCGGCGATCTACTACGTGATCCTCGGCCTGGGCATGGGCTTCCTCATGCAGATGGTCTCGCTGATCTCGCAGAACAGCGTGCAGCAGAAGGACATGGGCGTGGCCAGCAGCGCCCGGATGTACTTCCAGCAGATCGGCGGGTCGCTCGGCGTGGCCGCCTTCGGTGCCATCTTCGCCCGCCAGCTGACCAGCGGGCTCGCGGCCGCGGCCGGCTCCGGGGTGCACATCAGCGCCAGCGGCGGTCAGCTCGACCCGGCCACGGTCAACTCGCTGCCGGCGGTGATCCGGCACGACGTGTTCGTCGCGATCGCCGGGGCCGTCCAGCACGTCTTCGTCTGGGCCGCCCCGTCGGCGGTACTGATCTTCGTGGTGGCCTGGTTCATCAAGGAAGTGCCGCTGCGCGGCCGGACCCCGGCGGCCGGGGCCGGCGAGGCCGCCAGCGCCGAGCCGGAGCTGGTGTCCTAGGCGGGACAGTACCGCCAGGACTGCGGCCTGCAGCCGGGGCCGGAACGGGCAGCGATCACGTGATCGCTGCCCGTTCGGCCGTTCTGCTTGCTAGTCGCCGCCGTAGGGGACGGCTTCCAGGATCTCAACGGTGTTGGCGCGGCCGTTCGGCAGGGAGTAGGTGGCCTTCTCGCCGACCTTCTTGCCCATGATGGCGGCGCCCAGCGGGGAGCGGGGCGAGTACACGTCGATCGGCGCGCCGCTCTCCTCGCGGGAGGCCAGCAGGAAGGTGACCTCGTCGTCGTCCTTGACGAACCGGATCGTCACGGTCATGCCCGGGCCGACCACGCCGTCGGTGCGGGGTGGGGCGCCCACCCGGGCGTTCTCCAGGATGTGCTGGAGGGTGATGATCCGCGCCTCGATCTGCCCCTGCTCGTCCTTGGCCGCGTGGTACCCACCATTTTCCTTCAGGTCGCCCTCGTCACGGGCCGCCTCGATCTTCTTGGCGATGTCGATGCGCCCGGTGCCGGAAAGGTGGTCAAGTTCGGCCTTGAGCCGGTCATACGCCTCCTGGGTCAGCCAGGTGACGGTTTCGTCGCGCGTCTCGGTCACGGGCACTCCTCGGTACTGCGCTGGACTTTCGGTCCGCGGGACCACGGTCGGTCCCCGGGGGTAATCTTCTGAGGCTAACTAGCGTCGGCGACTAATGCGTTCTAGTCAAATGCGAACCCTGGGCCAACTGGCCGGTAACAGGGAATGTCACGCTTCGATGCTGGTGTTTCGGAGACTGAAGGTTAATCGAGGGAGATCAGTATTGGAAACCCAGCTTCGGCTGATGGCCGTGCATGCGCACCCGGATGACGAGTCCAGCAAGGGCGCCGCTACCATGGCCCGTTATGCCCGCGAGGGCGTGCAGGTGCTGGTGGCCACGCTCACCGGCGGGGAGCGCGGCTCGATCCTGAACCCGGCCATGGACCGCCCCGAGATCACAGCCGACATCGCCCGGGTGCGGCGCGATGAAATGGCCCGGGCCCGCGAGATCCTCGGTGTTGACCAGCGCTTTCTCGGCTTCACCGACTCTGGCCTGCCCGAGGGCGACCCCACGCCGCCGCTGCCCGAGGGATGCTTCGCGCTGACGCCCCTGGCTGAGGCGGCCGAGCCGCTGGTCGCTGTCGTGCGCGAGTTCCGGCCGCACGTGATGATCACCTACGACGAAAATGGCGGCTACCCGCACCCGGACCACGTGATGGCGCACAAGGTGGCGGTGGCGGCATTCGAGGCCGCGGCCGACCCGGATGCATACCCTGGCGCTGGCGAGCCCTGGCAGCCGCTGAAGCTCTACTACTTCGTCTCTTTCCATGGCCGCAAGTACGTGGCCTTCCACGAGGAGATGTTGCGCCGCGGGATGGAATCGCCGTATACCGAGATCTTCGACAAGTGGGCGGCGCGGGCGGAAAAGGGTGAGGAACGAGCGGAGCTGGAGATCACCACCCGGGTGCCGTGCGGCGATTTCTTCGAGATCAGGGACGAGGCCCTGATCGCGCACGCCACCCAGATCGACCCGAAGGGCGCCTGGTTCCGCTGCCCGCTGGACGTGCAGCGCGCCGTGTGGCCGACCGAGGACTATCATCTGGCTAGGTCCGTGGTGGACAGCGACCTGCCCGAGAATGACCTGTTCGCGGGTGTCCGGGAGAGGGTGAGCCTATGACGTTCGGCATACTGGCGGCAACGGCCGCGTCCTCGTCATCGGTTAACGATGTCGAACCGGGCGTGCTCGGCTTCCTGGTCGTCGCGGGCATCGCCGTGGTCCTGGTGTTCTTGCTCCGCTCGATGAACAAGCAGTTCCGCAAGATCGAGTCTCATACCCCGGATGACCCGGCCGGCCACGAGCCCCCGGCCTGATCCAGCCCAGGATTCCCCGGTAATTGTCCGACCCTGGAGTTACCGTGCTGGGAACACGAACCTTATCGGGAGTACGGGAGCACACACCACATCATGCTCGTGCTTCATGGGATCTGGGCGCACGGTGCGCTCTGCCTGTGGGCCGAGGACCCGGACCTGCCGCCGGCGCCCGG
>JBAPYC010000973.1:0-1651 GCA_049284535.1 Streptosporangiaceae bacterium | reverse complement strand
GGACGAGCCGGCCGAGACCTGCGCACCGGCGGCCGGTGCCGCGGACGTGCTCTGAGACACGTGGCCGCCGCTAGTCGCCCCCGAGGCCGACCCGGTGGCCGACCCGGCGGACGACGCCACGGCCGAGGTCACCGTCCCGACGGCCGAGCCCGCAGTCGAGGCCACCGCACCGGCCGTGGAGGTTACGGCCCCAACCGCCGAACCAGCGGTCGAGGTAGCCGCGCCAGCGGTCGAGGTAACCGCGCCAGTCGTCGAGCCCACCGCGTGGACCGCGGAGCCAGCTGTGGAGTTCACGGCGTGAACTGCTGAACCGGCCGTTGACGTCACGGTCCCGACCGTGGAACCAGCCGTGGACGTCGCAGCTCCAACGGTCGAACTAGCGGTTGAGGCTACGGTGCCCACCGTGGACGTCACGGCCCCGACCGTCGGACCAGCCGCCGACGCCACCGTGCCCACCGTGGACGTCACGGTTCCGGCGACCGGACCAGCGGTCGACGTCACCGCGCCGACGGCCGACCCGACCGTGCCCGCCGCGGAGGTCACCAGCTGGCTGGCGCTGCCGGCTACCCCGGCCGCGGTCCCGGTGGCCGTCTGGGTGACGGCCCGAACCACGCCGCCTGCGGCGGCCGCCGTGCCCGCCGTCGACGCCGTGGCCCCGGAACTCACCTGAGCCACCGAACCAGGCCTGGGCGCCGCTATGGTCACGCTCACCGGCGCGGTGCCGGAAGAGCCTGGTGCGGAGACCTGTGCCGTCCCGGGCGCTGTCCCGTAAACGGATGGCGGCGTAGCTGCCGGCATGGCCGGCGATCCCGGCTGGCCCCGGCCGGTCAGGCCGCTGCCACCCGGCGTCCGGCCGCCGGCCTGAGCGGGGATGATCGGCGGGCCCGTCAAAACGGGCTGCTGCGGCTGGACTGGGTGCTTCGGCTGGTTCGTGCCGGACAGCTGGATGGTGGGTGGCGAACCGGCCCCGAATACGCTCGGCGGGAGTACCCGTACGACAACCGCCGTCACGAATGTGAAGAACGCGACGGCCGCCACGATGACCATGCTGGGAAAGGCGAACCCCGCGGGGTGCAGGCGTGCGGCGGCAACTGCGGACCGGGACGATGCTGTCACGCGGTCCACTGCGGAGCCCGAAGGCCCCAGGATTTTGTGCACGTGAGAAGACTGTGCAGACATAACGACTGTGCTCTCTTTCGAAAGGGGGTTTCTGGACTGGACCGGAACCAGTTGCCTGGTCCGGGTCGTGCTGGCCGCGGGGCCAGTTAGCCAGGAACCTCGAGAGCCGAAGGCCACGTCGAACGCGGCCGGAAAGTGTCGATGCGCCGCCGCCGCAGGGCAGCGGCCGTGATGAGCAGCACGACCGCAAGGATGGCCATCGCGCCTGTGCCAGCGTCGTGCCCGCCGCCGCTCACCATGCCCTGCCCGCTGGGCGCCGCGCCCGCCGCCCAAGGCGCCGGGTTCGAATACGGCAGGGCAGGCGAGGATGGGCTGCCCGCACCGGAGAAGCCGGAGCTGGTCCCGGTCGGGCCGGGAGCCCAGGACGGCTGCATCGCGCCGGCATTCGCCGACGGGGCCGGGCCGCTACCGGAACCGCTGGCGACCGGCGCCGTCCGGGGAGCGGTCGTCGCGGTGGTGCTGGTGGTTGCGG
>JBAPYC010000972.1:0-19519 GCA_049284535.1 Streptosporangiaceae bacterium | reverse complement strand
GGCCGGGGCCGGGCGCGGGCCGCAGCGCCAGCGCGCCCGCCAGCGCCACCGCCTGCGGTGGCGGGATCGCCTCCAGCAGCACCAGTGCGGGCCGGATCAGCTCCAGCAGCGAGCCGAACGGGATCTGCGCCTCCGACTCAATGCCACGCGCCCGCAGCAGCCGCATCCCGGCCGGCCCTCCCAGCGCCTGGGCCTGCTCCGCGGCGTAGTCCAGCAGCGCCGTCTTGCCGATCCCCGGCTCCCCGGCCAGGCCCAGCACCGCGCTGACCCCGGACCGCGCCTGCGCCAGCGCCGCCTCGATGTCCCGCTGCTCCGTAGTTCGCCCGAGCAGCACAGGCCGGCCCAGCAGCATGGCGTGATGGTACGCCCCCGGTGCCGCCGGGCAGAAATGCCGGCAAGACCAGGTGGCCCACCGGAAGCGAGCCCGCGCGCGGCCGGCCTACGCTCGCCGGAAACCAGCCCCCGGGAGAGACATCATGAGCATCACCGAGCAGACCCCACAGATCGATATGGACAAGCTCCAGCAGTTCGTGTTCCGCGCCGTCGACGAGGTCGGCGCCACCCTGAACACCGCCCTGGTGGTGATGGGCGACAAGCTCGGCTTGTATCAGGCCATGGCCGACGCCGGCCCCCTGACCCCCGGCGACCTGGCCGGGCGCACCGGCACCGCCGAGCGCTACGTCCGGGAATGGCTGAACGCCCAGGCCGCGGGCGGCTTCGTCAGCTACGACCCGGACAGCGGCCGGTACACCCTGCCGCCCGAGCAGGCGATGGCGCTCACCGACTCCTCCAGCCCGGCCTATCTGCCCGGGTTCTTCCAGCTCGCGCTGGGTTCGCTGCTCGACTCGCCCAAGATCACCGAAGCGGCGCGGAGCGGAGCCGGATTCGGCTGGGGTGAGCACGGGCCCGACGTCCTGGACGGCTGCGAGCGGTTCTTCCGCCCCGGCTACAACGCCAGCCTGATCCCGGCCTGGCTGCCGGCCCTGGATGGCGTGACGGCCAAGCTCGAGGCCGGGGCCCGCGTCGCCGACGTCGGCTGCGGCCACGGCTCGTCCACCATTTTGATGGCCCAGGCCTACCCGAAGTCGCTGTTCACCGGCACCGACTACCACGACGGCTCGATCCAGACCGCGCGGCAGCGCGCCGCCGAAGCCGCCGTGGAGGACCGGGTCCGCTTCGAGACCGCCCCGGCGGCGGCCTACGGCGGCGGGGGCTATGACCTGGTGACCATGTTCGACTGCCTGCACGACATGGGCGACCCGGTAGGCGCGGCCCGGCACGTCCGCGGCACGCTCGCTGACGACGGCACCTGGATGATCGTCGAGCCGTTCGCCGCCGACCGGGTCGAGGGCAACCTCAACCCCGTGGGCCGCGCCTACTATGCGTTCTCCACCCTGCTGTGCACGCCGGCCTCGCTGTCCCAGGAGGTCGGGCTGGCCCTCGGCGCCCAGGCCGGCGAGGCCCGGATCAGGGACGTGGTCACCGCGGCCGGCTTCACCCGCTTCCGCCGCGCCGCCGAGACCCCGTTCAACCTGGTCTACGAGGCCCGCCCGTGACCCGAGCCCGCGAACCCGACGTCGCGGGCCACCTGGTCCGCGACGGGGTCCGGGTCTGGTACGAGGCCTATGGCAGCGGGCCGGCCACCATCCTGCTGTACCCGCCCTGGGAGATCACGCACTCACGGGCCTGGAAGGCCCAGATCCCCTACCTGTCCCGGCACGCCCGCGTGATCACCTTCGACCGCCGCGGCAACGGCCGCTCGGACCGGCCCGCCGACCCGGCTGCCTGCCACCCGGAGACCGCCGTCGGCGACGCCCTGGCCGTCCTGGACAAAATTCAAGCCGAACGGGCCGTCCTCGTGTCCTGGTGTGGTTCGGGCGACGACCTCATCCTGGCCGCCGGCCATCCCGATCGCATCGCCGGCCTGGTCCTGATCGCCCCGGACCTATCGCTGAGCCCCGACCCGTTCGAGGACTGGGCCCCGTGGGACCCGGATTACTGGCTGCGCGACTGGCCCGGCTTCGTCGAGGCGTTCTACGCCAAGGTCTTCACCGAACCGCACTCGACCAAGCAGCTCGAGGACGCCATCGGCTGGGGAATGGAGACCGACCCGGAGACCATCGTGCGCGGCATGACGTCCGGCCCGTGGCCCAACGACCGGGACACCGCGCTGGCGCTCTGCGCCCGGATCCAGTGCCCTACCCTGGTCGTCCAGGGCACGCAGGACGAGGTGGTCGGCCCGGCCCGCGGGGCGGCCGTGGCCGCCGCCATCGGTGGCGCCCGGCTGGTCACCATCGAGGGAGCCGGCCACGGCCCGCACCTGCGCGAGCCGGTGCGAACGAACCTGATCCTGCGCGACTTCGCCTGCCCGCCATCGCTGTCTTACGCTGGGCCCGCCCGCTGGGTCCGGGCCCGCAGTCGCCCCAAGCGGGCCCTGTTCGTGTCCTCCCCGATCGGCCTCGGGCACACCCAGCGGGACGTCGCCATCGCCGACGAGCTGCGCAAGCTGCACCCCGGCCTGGAGATCGACTGGCTGGCCCAGCACCCCGTCACCGCCGTGCTGGCCGCCCGCGGGGAGCGGGTGCATCCCGCCAGCGCCTTTCTGGCCAGCGAGGCCGGGCACATCGAGTCCGAGTCGGCCGAGCACGACCTGCATGCCTTTCAGGCGATCCGCCGGATGGATGAGATCCTGCTCGCCAACTTCATGGTGTTCCACGACCTGACCAGCGAGGACGACTACGACCTGTGGATCGGCGACGAGGCCTGGGAGCTGGACTACTACCTGCACGAGAACCCCGAAACCAAGCGGGCCGCCTACGCCTGGCTCACCGACTTCGTCGGCTGGCTGCCGATGCCGGACGGCGGCGACCGCGAGGCCTTCCTGACCGCGGACTACAACGCGGAGATGCTCGAGCAGATCGCCCGCTTCCCCCGGATCCGCGACCGGGCCCTGTTCGTCGGCGACCCCGAGGACATCGTCCCTGATTCCTTCGGCCCGGACCTGCCGGCGATCCGCGCCTGGACGCAGGAGCACTACGACTTCCCCGGCTACATCACCGGCTTCGACCCGGCCCAGCTGGCCGACCGCCGGGCGCTGGGCTACGGCGACGACGACCGCGTCTGCCTGGTCACCGTCGGCGGCTCCGGCGTCGGCGGCCACCTGCTGCGCAAGGTGATCGCCGCCTACCCCGAAGCCCGCAAGCGCGTGCCCGGCCTGCGCATGATCGTAGTCACCGGCCCCCGCATCGACCCCGCCGTCCTAGCCACCCAAGTCGGCCTGGAGATCCGCCCCTACGTGCCCGAGCTCTACCGGCATCTGGCCGCCTGCGACCTGGCCGTGGTCCAGGGCGGCCTGACCACCGCCATGGAGCTGACCGCCAGCCGCCGGCCCTTCCTGTACTTCCCGCTCCGCCACCACTTCGAGCAGAACCTGCACGTCCGCCACCGCCTGGACCGCTACCGGGCCGGCCGCTGCATGGACTACGACCGCGCCACCCCCACGGACATCGCCGCCGCCATTGCCGCCGAAATCGGCCGCGACGTCGACTACCGCCCCGTCGCCACCACCGGCGCCGCCCGCGCCGCATCCCTTCTAGCCGAACTCCTCTAGGGGACCCCCATGCCCGCCTCCGTTGGCTATCTCGTCATCGACGCCGTCGACCCGGCCCGGCTCGCCCCGTTCTGGTGCGCCCTGCTGGACGTCCAGGCCGACATGAGCATCGGCGATGGCCAGTTCATCGTGCTGACCGCGGCCAAGGACGGCCTGGTCCTTGGGTTCCAGCAGGTCCCCGAGGCCAAGTCGGGCAAGAAGAACCGCCTGCACCTGGACCTGATCGTCGCGGACCTGGACGAGGCCACCGCCGAGATCGAAGCGCTCGGCGGCCGCTGGCTGGAACCCGGCCGCACCCGCGAGCTGGAGGGCTTCCGCTGGCGCTGCCTGGCCGACCCCGAAGGCAACGAATTCGACATCGACACCGTGCCCACCTAGCGGCCAAACTCTACCCGCATCACCACCCGCCGCAACGTCGGATGACTCACCTCAGTAAACCCAGCCTCCGCAAAAACCTGCCGGGCTCCCACGTACAGCTCGCCCCAAGTGATCTCGTTGCCCGGCTGGATGATCATCGGATAGCCCTCGAGCGCCCGCGCGCCGCGCTCCCGGGCGAACCCGACCGTCGCCTCGGCCAGCAGATACATCAAGCCCCGTCCCTGGAACCCTTTCCGTACCAGGAAACACGTCACCGCCCAGACGCCCTCGTCGTCCTTGTCCTCGTCCCGGTCACGCCACGGGATCCGGGTAGTGCGCAGCTTCGGGTACGCGATCCGCGGCTCGACCGCGACCCAGCCGGCTGGGTCGCCGTCCACGTAGGCCACCAGGCCGCTGGTCCCCGGGGCGTCCGGCTCGCCGCAGGCCGCCTGGGCCTGCAGCATCGTCGTTCGCTGCTCCTGGGTGGAGTTGCTCCAGAGAGGACCCGGAAGTTTGAAATGCTGGCACTGGCACCGGCCCGGGTAGCCGGTCGTGCCGAAGATCGCGGCCAGATCTTCCCAGCGCGCCTCGTTAGCCGGCACGATCCGGACCTGCTCCGGCGTGACCGGCTCGAGCCCCCGCTGGCTGTTCCTCACGGCGGTCGTCATGTCTGTCACGCTAGGCTTAATTGCGGACGTTCCCCTTCCGGATAGGCAGGATGCCGTGCCGCCAGATGACAGCCCCACGGCCCGGGCCCTGCTCGCCCTCGAGCTGATCCAGAGCAACCCCGGCATCACCGCAGACCGGCTCGCGGACAAGCTCGGCGTGACCGAACGGGCCGCCCGGCGCTACGCCGGCATCCTGCGTGAGGCCGGCATCCCCATCGAGTCGGCCCGCGGGCGCTATGGCGGCTACCGGGTGGGCCGCGGCCTGCGGCTGCCGCCGCTGGTGTTCACCTCCGCCGAGGCGCTCGGCCTGGTGATGGCCGTGCTCGACGGGCACCACAACGCCAGCGACCCCGCGGACCTGGTTGGCGGCGCGCTCGGCAAGATTATCCGGGCTCTCCCGGAGCCGGTCGCGGCGCAGGCCGAGGCGGTCCGCCGTCACGCCGCCCCCGCCCCGGACCGCTCCGCCGCCCGGCCCGATCCCGCGACCACGACCAGCCTGGTCCAGGCGTGCTCGGATCACCGCCGGGTGCGGCTCGGCTACCGCTCCGAGGCGGGTTCGGAATGGACTACAGAGGTCGACCCGTGGGCGGTCGTGGTCCGGCACGGCCGGTGGTACCTGCTCTGCTGGTCGCATCCGGCGGGCGGCCGCCGCGCTTACCGTATCGACCGCGTCCGCGACGTGCGCCCGCTCGGCACCCCCTTCACCCCGCCGGCCGGCCTCGACCCGGTGGCCGTGCTGGAGGAGCACCTGGCCGTGGGCTGGGAGTACGGCACCGAGGTCGTCATCGACGCACCGCCGGAGCTGGTCGCCCGTTGCCTGCCCCGCGCCCTGGGGCGCCTGGAGCCCGCTGGCGACGGCTGCACCCGCCTGACCGGCAGCACCAGCAACCCGCGCTGGTACGCCGAAGCGCTGGCGGCCACCCCCGCCCCGTTCCGCATCGTCGGCGGCCCCGAGCTTCTCGAAGCCGCCCGCCACCTCGCCCAGCGGCTCATGGCCGCAGCCGGCGCCAGCCCGGAAGACACAGCCAGCCGCAGCCCGGCCACCCCCGCCCAGCCAGCCGCAGCCCAGCCAGCCGCAGCCCAGCCAGCCGCAGCCCGGAAGACTTAGTCCTGCCCGGTATCGTCCTTGGGCCGCCGGCCTATCCAGACGGTGCGCGTGGCCCGGATGACCAGGTCATCGCGATCAGGTGCGCTGGCCGCGGCCGTATCAAGCGCCGCCAGGTCGGCCGCGCCGAGCCGGTCCTCGAGCCCGTACCGCATGCGCTGGAGGGTGACCTGGGCGTAGCGGCCCGCGGCCGCAGGCAACGGCGGGGGGAGGACGATGTCGAAGTGCCGTTCGGCCTCGACCGCGAAGCCGGCCGCGGCCAGCCGGGCGCCCCAGTCCTCGTCCATGTGCATCCCGGCCTCGGCCCGGGCCTGCGCCATCGCGGCCTGGCCGCGTTCCTCCAGAGCCGCCCCCGCCTCGTCCGGCAGGAACCGCGGAAACGAGTCCATCTCGCTGATCGCCAGCGCCCCGCCCGGGCGCAGCACCGCGTGCGCCTGCGCCAGGACGCGGGCCGGATCGGCCACGTGGTGCATCGACTTGGCCGCCCACACCAGGTCGGCCGGGCCGATGGCCGGCCAGGGCTGGTCCAGGTCGGCTTGCACCGTCCGGACCCGATCGGCCACCCCGAGCGCGTGCGCCTTGTGCTCGATGTGCCCGAGCATGGCCTCGTCGATGTCGACCGCGATGACCTCGGCGTCCGGCAGGTGCCGGGCCAGCGCCAGGGAGCCGGTGCCGGTGCCTGCGCCCAGGTCGATGATGCGTGGCCGGTCCGGGGCCAGCGAGGCGACCCAGGTGATCACGTCGCGGTGATGCTCGTGCAGGACCTCGGCGTCCAGGTCGAGCTGTTCAGCCAGGTCGCAATGGTCAGGGTGGGCGTGCTGGGCAGGATGGCTCATGTCCCGACGCTACCGTCACCTTGCCGTATAGACATAACATCTTGCGTATGAAGCAAGACGGCGACCTCGACGGCTTGGTCCGGCAGCGCATCCGGGGCCTGCGTACGGCCCGCGGCTGGTCGCTGGACGAGCTGGCGGCCCGAAGTTACCTGAGCCCGTCCACGCTCAGCCGGATCGAGACCGGCCATCGCCGCATCGCCCTGGATCAGCTGACGCCGATCGCCCGGGCGCTGGGCATCACCCTCGATCAGCTGGTGGAGTCCGACGACGACGCCGACGTGGTGATCCGCCCCGTCCGGGACGAGGCACGCGGCTACACCACCTGGCTGCTCTCCCGACCCGGCGCGCCCCATGGCTCGACCGTGGCCAAGATGCGCATAACCCGCAAGGTCCCGGCCCAGCTGCGAGTCCATCCCGGCCACGACTGGTTCACCGTGCTGTCCGGCACCATCGTGCTGCGGCTCGGGGAGCGAACGATCCTGGTCCGGGCGGGCGAGGCCGCCGAGTTCTCGACCATGGTGCCGCATTCCTTTGGTGCGCAGGACGGCCCCGCCGAGGTCCTGACCATCCTCGACCACGACGGCCAGCGCACCCACCTCGGCCCAGCCGAACCGGACACCCACGACAGCTGATTCACCGGGACAATTATGGTGACCCGACGGAGAACTACGTGACCACCGACGAGACTTCGGCCGCCACCTTGCGAGCTGACTGCACCCGCTGCTTCGCGCTGTGCTGCGTGGTACCGGCGTTCGAAGCCTCGGCCGACTTCGCGATCAGCAAACCGGCCGGCCAGCCCTGTCCCCATCTCCAGGCCAGCTTCCGCTGCGCCATCCACACCGAACTGCGCCCACGGGGCTTCCCCGGCTGCGCCGTCTACGACTGCTTCGGCGCCGGACAGCAGGTCAGCCAGGTCACCTTCGCCGGGCGGGACTGGCAGCAGAATCCGGAGCTGGCCGGGCAGATGTTCCAGGTCTTCCCGGTCATGCGCCAGCTGCACGAGCTGCTCTGGCACCTGACCGCCGCCCTGGCTCTGCCCGCCGCCCGCCCCGTCCACGCCGAGCTCCGCTCCGCGCTCGAGGCCACCGAAGCCCTGACCCGCCGCCCGGCCGAAGCCCTGCTCACCCTGGACACCGAAAGCCATCACGCCGCCGTCAACGCCCTGCTGACCCAGGCCAGCAACCTGGCCCGGGCCCAGGCGCCAGGCCGCAAGCCGGACTACCGGGGGGCGGATCTCGTCGGCGCACGGCTGGCCCGTGCCGACCTCCGCGGCGCCAGCCTGCGAGGTGCCCGCCTGATCGGCGCCGACCTGAGCCACGCCGATCTCACCCTGGCCGACCTGACCGGCGCCGACCTGCGCGCCGCCGACCTGCACGGCGCCCGCCTGGCCGAATCCCTGTTCCTCACTCAATCCCAGCTCGACGCGGCCCGCGGCGATGCCACCACCGAGCTCGCTGCCCAGCTCACCCGGCCCGCCCACTGGAACGATAAGTGATCTCGGCCGTCCTGCTAGGCGTCGTTGTCCTGGCGCTGGCCGCCGGGCTCATGCTCTCGGCCAGGCTGGTCAGCCGCCGCCCGGATCTGGCCCAGGTCGCTGTCGAGGGCGCCTACCTGGCGGTCAGGCCGAGGGGTACCAAGAACCTGCAGGCCGGCATGTTTGCTACCGATAACCAGACCGGTATCGTCTTCATGCTGGTCGGGCGCGGGCAGCGATTCCTGCGGGTTGACCTGGGGAGCGGGAAAATAAGGTACTTGGTGATACAGGTGTCAGACCCCGATCAGGCCGCCGCGGAACTGACGGCGAACCGTCGTCGCTAGCGCAGCACGAGGAATCACATGTCCGCTGTCCGCCGCTTCGAGGCGGGGGACGCCCCCGCCGCCACAGCCATCATCCGGGGCCTCCCGGACTACTTCACCGACGATGTGCCCGCCAAGCTCGAGCGCGACGCCGCCAGCCACGAGGCCTGGGTCCTCACCGAGTCCGAGTCCGGGGCGGTCGCGGGCATCGCCGTCGCCGCCAGGAAATCACCCGGCGGAGCAGAGATCCTGTGGATCGCCATTGATGCCGCCCGGCGCGGCCGAGGACACGGAACCAGGCTGCTCGGCCATGTCCTGGACCACCTGGCCGCCACCGGGATCAGCGTCGTGGCGGCTAAGACCCTGGACCGCTCGTCCGGCTACCTCCCCTACGAGGCCACCCGGGCCTTCTGGGAACGCAACGGCTTCGTGTACCTCGACACGATCGACCCGCTGCCCGGCTGGCAGCCCGGCAACCCAGCGGCGATCTACGTAGCCGCGCTCCGCCCGACCCGGTAACGACCACGCCTACGGGCCGTGCGTGGATGCCCGGGCAGGACGCGGCGGTTCAGAAGGTCACCGGCTGGCGAATTTGCCGACACCCGCTGAATGTTTACCGCGGCATATCAGCTGGTTCTGCTGTGAATTTATGCCGTTGTTTTATAGTTCCAATCCCGGGACTGGCTGGGAAGTAGTCGCGGATGGCTTTTATGCGGCAGGATGTTCTGCCGCGTAGCGAGCGGAGGAGGCCGAAATGGGGGCGACTGCCGGCTGGGGCTCGCGTGGCAGGGGAAGAGGGATGATGACGTCCCGGCGAGCCGGTTCGGCAGGCGCGACGCCTGCCAGCGGCGCCGGCGAGAGAAGGTCCGCCCCGAAGATCGTGCTCCCGATCTCGTCAGCGGCCGTTGTGCGCTGAGCCTTCCATTGCGGGTGGCTGGCGGCGTGGAACACCGCGATGAGCCAGCCGGCCAGGAGGATCATTGCGACGACCGGGATGATGAACAGGTCGGCAGTGGAACCGTCCATGACTTGCACGTCCTTCGGAGAGCCTTCGCGGCCGTCCTTACCCTGGTGTGCCCGTCAGTTCCTACTACATCGACATCCCGGCGGACGGGAGGATGGTACAACTGTCAGCTTGTCCGGTCCTGGCGTGGGACGGTAACCCCAAACCCACTGATGAACCTAATAAGAGCTGTTAATTATTCTGCCCGCATCAGGTGAGAACGTTTTCCATTCGCAGATGCACAGAATAACTTTACTGTAACACGGATGAAAAGCACTGGCGTCAGCTAATGCTCAGCCCAGCGCGTCCAGCGCCGCCAGGATGTCGGCCGGCTCGGCCCGCTTGGTGTAATCCGTGTCCACGAACGCCCACCGGATGACGCCGTCCCGGCCGATCACGTAGGTGGCGGGCAGCGGCAGGGTGCGGGCGTGCCCGCCGTTGACCCGCTGCAGGTCGAAGCCGATCTGGTCGTACAGCGCCGCCAGCTCCCCAGACAGGTCGAACGCAAGGCCGTACTGCTTGGCCGTGTCCGAACCAATGTCACTGAGCACCTCGAAGCCGAGCTCGTGCTTTTCCGTCAGCGACAGCGACTCGTCCGGGATCTGCGGCGTCACCGCGACCAGCCGCGCCCCCCGCGCCTGGATCGCGTCGTGGCTCTGCTGCAGCGCCCGCAGCGCCAGGTTGCAGTACGGGCACCAGGCCCCCCGGTAGAACGTCAGCACCACCGGACCCTCGGCTAGCAGCGCGTCCAGCGTGATCCGGTTCCCGGTGGCCGACGGCAGGTCGAACTCCGGCGCCCGGTCTTCGGCCCCGAGCGCGTCCCGGTCCATGCCGGTCGCGGCCAGCTCCTCCGCGTTCCGCTCGATGATGGCGCGCGCCTCGGCCGGCCACACCCGCTGGCCTTCCTCGTACAGGGCCGTCAGCCCGTCCCGCAGGCTCATGTCGTGGGTCTCCTCACTATCTTGGAATGACCGTTCCAACATAACTCGCCGAAACGCCCGCCGGCAAGCTATCCTGGAATAGTCATTTCAAGTTCTTGGGGAGAGGCCGTGCCCGACATCAAGCACTTCGACCCGGACACCGCACTGGAGCGAGCCGAAGAACTTTTCTGGCGGAACGGAGCGGCCATCACGTCCATCCAGGACGTCGCCAGCACCACCGGGCTGAACCGCTCCAGCCTGTACGCGACGTTCGGCGGCAAGCGCGAGCTCTACCTGGCCGCGTTGCGCCGCTACGTGCACCAGCGGGCCGAACCCGCCACGCTGTACCTGACCCGCGCCGATGGTGGCCTGGCCGCCATCAAGGCGTTCTTCGCCGGGCTGATCGAGGTCCGTACCAGCGGCCCGTTCGCCGGCTGGGGCTGCATGATCGTCAACGCGCACACCGGCGCCGAGCGGGCAGACCCCGCCGTCCAGGCGCTGCTGGACGCGTATCACCGCACGCTGTGCGATGCTTTCGCCGCGGCCCTGGACGTTGCCCAGCGCCGTGGCGAGCTGGCTCCCGGCGCGGCCACCGAGGGCACCGCCGAGATGCTCGCCCTGCTGGCCTACGGCGTCAACCTGCGCTCCCGGGCCGGCGAGGACGCGGACAGCCTCCTGCGCACCGTATCCGCCGCCCTGGCCCCGCTGCAGCGACCGCCCGCCCCGTAGCCGTCAGCCCGCTCCGCCCCCTTGCCGGTTTCCAGCTGCCGCCCCCGTAGCCGTCAGCCCCGCTCCGCCCCCGGCCTGGCCATAATGACTTCCATGGCCGTTCCCGTCCTGCTCGACTGCGACCCCGGCCACGATGACGCCCTGGCCATCATCCTGGCCGCGGCGAGCCCCGCCATCGACCTGCTCGGTATCACCACGGTGGCCGGCAACCAGACGCTGGCCAAGACCACCCTGAATGCCCGCCGCATCTGCACCGCGGCCGGGATCACCACGGTGCCGATCGCTGCGGGCCGCGACCGCCCGCTGCACGGGGCGCTGCAGGTCGGGGAGAACATCCATGGCGAGACCGGACTGGACGGCCGGGCCTTCGGCGAGCCCACCGTCCCGGTCCAGGCCGCCGGCGCCGTCGAGTTCATGCACCAGACCCTGCTCGGCCGCGGCGAGGAGCCCGTCACCCTGATCGCCACCGGCCCGCTCACCAACGTGGCCGCGCTGCTGCTGGCCCATCCCGGGGTCACCACGCACCTGCGCGAGACCGTGGTCATGGGCGGCTCGACCGGCCGCGGCAACAGCTCCCCGTACGCCGAGTTCAACATCTGGGCCGACCCCGAGGCCGCCGACATCGTGCTGACCAGTGGCCTGCCGTTCACCATGTGCGGGCTCAACGTCACCCACCAGGCCCTGGCCACCCCGGACGTGCTGGACCGGATCGCGGCGCTGGGCACGCCGCTGGCCCGGATCTGCGTCGACCTGCTCAGCTTCTTCGCCGCCAGCTACCGGCACGTGTTCGGCTTCGACGCCCCGCCGCTGCACGACCCTGTCGCGGTGGCCCGCGTCATCGACCCCACCGTGGTCACCACCGTCGAAGCCAACGTCGCTATCGAGCTCGCCAGCCCCCTGACCCGTGGCGCCACCGTGACCGACCTGCACCACGTCACCGGCCGCGAGCCGAACGCCCAGGTCGCGATCACCCTGGACACCCCCCGCTTCTGGGACCTGATCATCACCGCCATAGCCGCCCTAACCTGACCCGCTCCCATCCCTCCCCGTGCCGCCCCGCCCAGCCCGCCCCTAACCCAGCACCCCCAAATGGGGTCGGTGGCCCTGACCACCTTCTTGCGTGGTCTGTGGGCCCCCGACCTCATCGTGGTGCTGAAGCCCCGCCGGGGTCGGTGGCTCCCCGACCACCTACTTGCGTGGTCCGTGGCCCCCCGACACCAAAAGGCCGGGCCCCCGACACCAAAAGGCCGGCCCCCCGACACCAAAAGGCTGGCCCCCCGGCACCAAAAGGCCGGGCCCCGACACCAAAAGGCCGGGCCCCGGCGCGGCGGCAGCGAGCGGCCTATCCTGTCGGAATGCCCAGCTTGGACGGGAAGGTCGCCCTGATCACCGGCGGCGGTACCGGCATCGGCGCGGCCATCGCCATGGCGTTTGCCGGGGCCGGAGCTCGCGTGGCGGTAACCGGGCGGCGGCCAGGGCCGCTCGAGCAGACGGCCGGGCAGATCGTCGCCGCGGGCGGCACCACGCTGACCATCCCCGCCGACGTCGCCGATCTTGATGCGATGACTGGCGCGGTGGGCACGGTGCTGGACCGCTTCGGCAAGCTGGACATCGTGGTCGCCAACGCAGGCATTATGCTGCCGGACCGCCCGGTGCTGGAGTATCCGCCGGGGGACTGGCAGCAGGTCCTGGATACCAACCTGACCGGCGTCTGGAACACCGCCCGGGTCACCGTTCCGGCGCTGACCGATGCGGGCGGCGGGTCGATCGTCGTCGTCGGCTCCGGGATGGCCCGGGTGAGCGCGGGCGGCTCCGGTCCCTACGCCGTGGCTAAGGCCGGTGCCAGCGCGCTGGTGCGCGTGCTGGCGGCGGAGCTCCGCGAGTCCCGTATCGCCGTGAACGAGCTGGTCCCGGGCCCGACCCGCACCCCTGGTGCGGGTGGCGGCAGCGATGACGCCGAATTCGAACGCCGCTGGCGGCAGCGCGGCGAATGGCTGAAAGACCCGGACGAGGTGGCGCGGCTCGCGCTGTTCGTCGCCTGCCTGCCTCCGGACGGCCCCACCGGCCAGGTGTTCAGCCTGGCCGGGCGGCTCCTGTAAGCGGCCCTCCCAAGGCCCGCGGCCGGTGATGACGTCGTCGTTGAGCTCAATGCCGAATCCCGGCCGCCGGGGGAGCGGGAAGGCCCCGCCGGCCGGCTCGGGCGGCGCGGCCTCGAAGCGATGCCGTCCCGGTGCGATGCGGTAGAGGTACTCGGTCATCGGGCAGGTCCCTGGTGACTGGCTGGCCACCACGTGGATGGCCGCGTGCAGACCGTGCCCGTGCGGGATGACCGGCACGCCGAAGGTCTCGGCCAGCGTGGCGATCCGGGTCAGCTCGGTGACGCCGCCGCACCATTCCGGGTCGGCCTGCACCACGGTGAGCAGCCGCTGGCTCAGGAACGGCAGCACGTCCTGCCGGTCGTACAGGTGCTCGCCGGCGGCCAGCGGGATCGTGGTCTTGTCCCGCAGCGCGGCGAAGGCATCGACCTGAGCAGGCGCGAACGGCTCCTCCAGCCAGGCCGGCCGGATGGCCGCCACCTGCTGGCACCAGCTGATCGCGTACGGCAGATCCCAGCTCATGAACGCGTCGAACATCACCGGGACATCAGGGCCTACCGCGTCCCGGACCGTCTCGGCCAGGGTGACGTTGGCCCGCAGCCCTGCCGCTCCGCTGCCCGGCCCGTGGGCCGGGAACCACTTCTGCCCCGCGAAGCCGGCCTCGGCCAGCTCCCGGGCCAGCGCGCGGACGGTGCCTGGATCGTGCGGCGCGCCGAGCGTGCTGACGTAGGCCGGCACGCTCGTCCGGCCGGAACCGCCCAGCAGCTGCCACACCGGAGCGTCGAAGGCCCGGCCACGCAGATCCCAGAGCGCATTATCGGCCGCGCTGATGGCCAGCTTGAGGTGACCGTGGCGGGAGTGCCGGTCCAGCCGCTGCATCTTGTCCCACAGCGTGGCGCCGGCCAGGGCATCCTGGCCGGCCAGGAACGGCGTCAGGATCTGGGTCAGCGGCCATGCTGCCGCCGGGTCCACCGGGCCGTACAGTCCCTCCGGCCCCTGCCGCGTGGTGATCCTGACGTATAGGGCCTCCACGGTTTGCGCCGGGTCCGGCTCACGCGGCGCCTCGGCCGGCTCGCCCGGCGCGCGATAGACATCCAGCGGCACGACCTGCCACTGCACCGGGAAGGGAAACCGGCCCGTCGGCCCCCGCACGGCCTCTACCTGGACCGCGGCGATCGTCAGCTCCTGCACGCCGCCGGTTCTACCACAGCCGGCGTCTCCGCGGAACGCCTGCCGGCTGCCGCGTAAAGGCGGAAACGCCTGCCTGCCGCCATCCGCCCGGCCAGAACCCACACGCCCCGGCGTCGGGCAGAGGCGTCCGGGCAGGATAGGGGAGTGGACGTTCTGAGCAGCCGGATCCTGCTGCGCCCCAGCGACCTGGGCCGCAGCCGCCGCTTCTACCGCGATGTCCTGGGGCTCGCCGTCTACCGCGAGTTCGGGCCGCCGGATGATCCCAGCCTGGTGTTCTTCCTCGGCCCGGGATTCCTCGAGGTCTCTGGGCACGCGCCCGGCCCGGCCGGACCGTCGGTGATGATCTGGATCCAGGTGCGCGATGTCCGGGCGGAGCATGCCCGGCTGACGGCTGCTGGACTACCCATCGTGCGGGAGCCCGCGCTCGAGCCGTGGGGGCTGATCGAGATGTGGATCGAGGACCCCGACGGCGTCCGGATCGTCCTGGTGGAGGTGCCCACCGATCACCCGCTGCGCCGTGACCCCCGCTCTGCGCGGCCGCGCTGAGCACCGGATGTAACTTCGGCGCATCTCACCGGGCTGGGAGCGAGCGTGCGCCAGCGCTTCCGGCACGACGACCCCTGGCGATCCCGACTATTACGTCGTCATGCGTGACCCCGAGGGCAACGAGTTCTGCGTCAGCTGAGGCGGCGCCCCGCGCCGGGTGGCCGGCCGGTGTATCTGGATGGCGGTACCGGCCTCCGTAGTAGTAAAGCGGCCGGGGCGAGGGCTCGCGGCCATCCGGTAGATGATCCGGCCTTGGGGGTTGTCATGGCTGAAGTCGCCTGTTACTGCGGCTGTTCTTACTCGTTTTTCGATGGCGCGGGCGCCTGTCCCCAGTGCGGGGAAGTCGCGACCCTGCCAACCCACTCCGTCCCGGACTGCGCTGTTCTGGACTGCTCCGTTCCGGCCAGCACTGTGGTGCCCGGCACCGTCCCAGACCAGCAGCCGCCTGCCCGGGACGAGGCCGCGGACATCGTCCACCCGCTACCGTTCCTCACCCGGTCGGCCTAGGCACAGACTGTTCCTGCGCGGCCGAAGGTCATCGCGCGCTGCAGCGTGGCGGCGCGCAGGGCCTGCGGGATCTCCACGAGACCGCCGAGCGGGCCGGCGTTGATGCTAGCCTGCGCGGCCTCTTCCACGACCCCGCCCACCGTGATGGCCAGCTCCGGGGTGCGGTGGAAGACCAGCACGCCGTGGTTGGCCAGCAGGACGGCCGGGACGCCCAGCATGACGGCCGGGACGCCCAGCAAGACGGCAGGGACGCCCAGCAAGACGGCCGAACGGATTCTGGCGATAGCCTCCGCTGACCCGCGCGGGCCGTACCCGGCCACGGGCACGCCGCCGGCCAGACCGAACATGGCCAGCGCCTCGACCCAGCAGCCGATCGGACGGCGAGCCACCGCGTAGATCGCCCCGGGACGGCGGTCATCCTCCGGCCGGGTAGACCAGCGGGTTTAGGACCGGGTCGGCGAGCCGCTCGCCGGCGCTGAGCCGGGCCGCTTCCTCGGCGGTATAGACGTCCTGCTGCCCGTTGAAGGTGGCGCCGTCCGGCATGTAGGCGATGGTCATGGCGAACCGCTGCCGCGGCGTCATGTTGGCCCCGGCGCCGTGCGCGGTCAGCCCGTTGTGCGCCACCGCGCTGCCCGCCGGCACCGGGCAGAAGACCGGCTCGACGTCCTTCCACTGCGGGTAGACCTCGAACAGCGCACCGAGCTCGGGCCCGATGTCCGCGTTGTCGAAGCGCTGCTCGCGCTGCGAGCCCGGGATGTACCCCAGGCAGCCGTTCTGCAAGGTGGCGTCGTCCATCGCGATCCAGATGGTCAGCGCGTCGGGAGAGGTGAACGCCCAGAACGGCACGTCGACGTGGAACGCGGTCGGGTTGGCGTACGGCTCCTTGACCAGCGCCTGGTCCAGGTAGACACGTATCCCCGGGCAGCCGGACAGCTCCGCCGCGATCCGCCCCAGCCCCGGGCTCAGCACCAGCGGCCGGACCGCCTCGTCGGTCTTCCACAGGTTGATCTTCTGGGTGAAGACCCGGTCGTAGTACTCGTGCTCGGTGTGAAAGAACTCCGCGTACTGCGTCCCCCGCTCCGGCAGCCGTCCTTCACGCCGCCCCACCGCCTGGCCCAGCGTCGCCCGCCAGGCCGCCACCTCCCCCGGGTCCAGCACATCGCGCAGCACCACGAACCCGTCGCGCCGGTACTGCTCGATCTCCCCGGCCGTCGCACATTCGCGCATCCCGGCGCCCCGGTCCTAGTGCAGCCGATGCGTCGGCGGGGGAGGTGGCACCGGGATCTTCCGTGCGGCCAGCCCGGCTTCGATGGCGGTCACCACCGACTCCACCACCTTGACCCGGGCCCACCGCTTGTCCTCGGCCTCGACCAGCACCCACGGCGCGTGCGGGTGCGAGGTCTTGGCCAGCATTTCCTCGACGGCCGCCTCGTACTGCTTGTGCTTCTCCCGGTTGCGCCAGTCCTCGTCGGTCAGCTTCCACAGCTTCAGCGGGTCTGATTCCCGGGCCTTGAACCGCTTGAGCTGCTCGGCTTGCGATAGGTGCAGCCAGAACTTGACGAAGATCATGCCCTCGTCGGCCAGCGTCTGCTCGAAACCGACGATCTCGCGGTAGGCCCGCCGCCACTGCTCCTCGGTGGCGAACCCCTCGACTCGCTCGACCAGGACCCGCCCGTACCAGGAACGGTCCAGCACAGCCATGCCGCCCCAGCCGGGCAGGGCTGGCCAGAACCGCCACAGGAAGTGGTGCCGCTTCTCGTCGTAGCTGGGCGCGCCGTACGACGCTACCCGCACGTGCCGCGGGTCAAGCGGACCTACCAGCCGCTTGATCGCCCCGCCCTTGCCGGAGGCGTCCCAGCCTTCGAAGACCACGCAGACCGGCGGCCCGATCTTCGGGTCCTCGCCGATCAGCCCGCCGAGCAGCAGCCGCAGCTGCAGCAGCCGCTCCTGGGCCGCGAGCAGCCGCTCCGCCTCCTGGGCCCGGGTGAGCTTGAGGCTGAGATCCAGTTCGGCCAGCGTGCTGTGTTTCTTCGCCATCTGCCCTGCCTCCTGCCGCTATGTTCTCAGCTGTGCGTCAGCGCGGCCAGGTAGCTGGCCGAGGCGGTGTAGGCCCGCTCGATGCTCGAGGAGACCTTGCCTTTGTCCCGGTACCGGAACTGCTTGAGCCCGGGCGCCGCCGGGTCGCCGCCGGCCGGCAGCACGTGCACCTGGACGCTGTCCGGCAGCGCCGACATCTCCTCGTGGAACCGGTGCCGCCGCGCGATCTCGAACGCGACCAGCCCCACCTCCCACGGCCGGGTCGGCACCGCCAGCGGGCTCTCGATCCGCCCTACGTGCAGCACGTACACTACGGTGGCGCCGAGCGCCACGGCCCGCCCGACCGGGATCGAGTGCACCAGCCCACCGTCGAAGTAGTGCTGCCCGTCGACCTCGACCGGCGGCAGCAGCCCCGGCACGGCGCAGGAAGCGATCACCGCCGGGACCACCGGCCCGGTGGAGAACCAGCGTGCGCTGGCGTGTTCGATGCTGGCCGCCACGCACTGGAACGGCAGCTGCAGATCGGCGAAGTCCGGACCGGGCAGCGCCTCGGCCAGCATCCGGCGCAGCGGCTCGATCGAATGCAGATGCGTCCCCGAACGCACCAGCCGCGCCGCCCGGCCCCAGATCTTCTCGCTGAACGCCAGCCGGAGCTCGTCTCCCTGCCACATCCGGCCCAGCCGGTCGGCCGCCTCCGCCGGGTCAGCCGCCACCAGCGCCCCGTTGATCGCGCCGATAGACGTGCCCACCACCAAGTCGGGCTGGATGCCAGCCTCCGACAGCGCCCGGAGCATACCGACCTCGTGCGCGCCGAGCAACCCCCCGCCGCCGAGGACAAACGCCGTGGTCATGCCTTTCAGGCTAACCAGCTCGTCTGGCTTTAACCGTGCCGGCCGGCCTACCCAGACGGCGAGCGCACGCGGACCGGCCCGGCCGGCCTACCCGGATGGGAGCTCCGTCAGTGTGGCAGGTGAGAAAGCGTCGTCACCGTCGACGTCCCGGCCGTCGGCGAGCCGTCGGCTGATGTGCAGGCGGGCAGGTAGGAGTTGGCACCGGGCAGCCGCGCGGAGATGGTCACGCTTCCCGAGCCGCCCGGCGGGCTCACCCGCAGGCTCGTATACGGCGCGGGGCAGCTGGTGCTGCTTCCGGCTGGCTTGTCGTCGGCGGCCACGATCGCGTAGGCGGAGTCTCCCGGCTGGAGGTTCACCGTCGGTGGCGGGGAACTGTAAGTCCACGCGCCGAACATGCTCGACTGCATGTGCCGCAGGGACCTGGCCTGCCCCGCGGCCGTCAGCCCGGTCACGGCGGGCCAGCCGCTCATGCGGCACGGGGTGCTGCCGTCGTTGGTGAACTCCAGGTACCCGCCGGCCTGACCGGCCAGGGCACCGGTGTGGGTGAGGCTTATCTTCAGCTGGGCCGCGTCGCAGGAGCCGCCGCCCGGCGATGAACCCGCGGACGCCGACGACGAACCCGCCGACGCCGACGACGAACCCGCGGACGCCGACGATGAGCTCGCGGACGGCGACGACGTGGTCGGCGACGATGCCGCCGCGGGTGCGGCCTGGCTGGCGCACCCGGTGATGACCAGCCCGCATGCCGCGACGGTCAGGACACCGAAGGCGATCGCGCGCGGATCACGGACGACGTGAGACCTCATAGCCTCTCCCTCCATCGGCTAGCGTAATGGCCCGCGTGGGCCAGTTGGCGCCAGGCGCCGCGACGTCACGCAGCGAGGTATGGACGGCAAGCCGGGCGCCATGCGCCGCCCGGCGAACCTGGAACACCGCGGCCCGGCTGCCCTGATCGGCGGGCACCGTGAACCAGAATTCGTCCGTGCAGCCGGTCCGCCGGTACCGGACTATGGGGCCGAACGGGCCAGCCGAGCCCGCCATCGCCGCGAATGCATCGTGGCTGGCGAGCGCGCGGAGCGTGGCCGACTTCTGACGCCACAGCGGCCTGCGGCACCTCGGAGTGCGCACCGGGCCAGGCATGCTCAGCAGCAGCAGGACCACCAGCCCGGCCGCAAGACCGCCGCCGAACCACCAGGCCTGGCGCGCCGCGTCCCCCGCGCCAACGCCAACGCCAACACCAACACCAACACCAGTGCCGGCGCCGGC
>JBAPYC010000971.1:0-8312 GCA_049284535.1 Streptosporangiaceae bacterium | reverse complement strand
GCCGCCAGCACCGCCAGCACCATGACGGCGTAGGCGGCGACCGCCCAGCCCAGCCTCCGGCTCACCACGGCCACGGCCGCGAGCGCTGCCACGTCAGCCAGTGGCAGCGTGACGCGAGCGCTCAGGCGCGCGTCCCGGAGGGCCAGACGCGACGCGACCAGGCCGGCCACCGCTGCCTGCGGGGTCCCTTCGGCGGCCACCGGGGGCAGGCCCCGTTCACCCGCCGCATCCACCGCTGACGGTCTCCTGCCCTGGGCCACGTCTCCTCGGCCCAGGGCGGGAACAACGTCGGAGACGCTCATCACGCCACCTTGACGCTGACGCCGCTACGGGTGCCGGAGATACGGATGAGCCTGTTGGCAAGGGTGTGCGCGGCGTGATCCGAGCCGAAGACGAAGCGCATGACCGGGCCGAACGTGGGCGCCACGCCTGGCCCCGCGAAATACAGGCCCGGGATGGACGACTGGTAGTCCTTATCGACCGCTGGCGTTCCGGCGACCGTCCGGATCGCGGGCCGCAGGCTCTCGCCGATGAAACGCAGGCGGCGCAGGTCGGGCCGGTAGCCGGTCGCGGCGATGAGGTGGTCGGCGGTCACTTCACGCTCGCCGCCGGATCCCGCCAGCGTGATCCGGATACCCTCACCGTCGGCCCGCGCCGAGCGTACGCTGTGGCCGGTCAAGAGCGGGAACTCCCCTTCGACCCGGCCCCGCAGCCAGCTTGCGCCGGCCGGTCCCAGGGCGGTCCGGGCCCGGTAGATGCGGGTGGACCGCGGCAGACGGCGGAACAGCTCGGGATGATTGGAATAGAGCCAGGTGCTATAGCCCGAACCCAGGCCGGCTTCAGGCTCCCGGAGTCGCTGGAGCAACGGGCGGTCCGGGTTCAGCGGGAGCCCATTCCAGGCTACGGACGGCTTGCGGACGGCCAGCTGGACATCCGCCCCGTTCTCGTGCAGCAGCGCCGCGGTTTCCAGTGCCGACTGGCCACCGCCCACGACGACGACGCGGCGGTCGCGGAACTCGGCCAGGTCGGTGTGCTGGCTGCTGTGCGTGCACAACTCGCTGGGCAGCTCGGCGAACTGCTTGGGCAGGTAGGGGAAGTGCTCGACGCCGGCCGCGACCACAACCTGACGCGCGAAGACCGTCTCGCCGTTCGCAAGTTCCAGCTCGAAGCCGCCGTCGCGCCTGGTGACACCGGACACGAGCGTCTGCTCCAGATCGGGCAGGAGCCCGGTCTGGAACCACTGGCCGTAGGCGACGAACGTGTCCAGCGGCACCGGTAGCCCGTACCTGGCGTAGGGACGCCCGGTCTCTGCGCAGAAGGCCTCAAGCGTATGCGTGCCCGCAGGGTCGGAAAGGTTAGACGCGAACCCCTGCGACTTGAGGAACATGCCCTTGGGCATCGCATTGCGCCATAGGTTCATTACCAGCCCGAACTGCCGGAAACTCACCCCCGCGGCTCGCAGGTGGGCGCCAAGTGACAGCCCGTACGGGCCCGCTCCCACGATCGCCACGTCCACGGCGTCCTTCATCTCGTTTCCCCCTCAATAGGTGAGGTCAGCGTCGGCGCTGACCCGGTGTCATGGTGTGAGGTATGTAGTTGGATTGCGGTACGGCTACCGGGCCGCGAGGAAAGCGAACCAGAGCTGAATGGGGCTCGCCCGGCCCGGCCAGGCAGGTAATGAGGTCGTCCGCCACCGCCCAGGACGGACCGTGGGCGGGAGAAGCGGCGGGTGACCCCCCGGGCCCCCATCCGCAGGCACATCAGGCCGAACGGGCGCAGGTCATCACGGGCGAACCAGGCCAGTTCGTCAGCCTGGCGGAGCGTGGCGAGCCAGGAACCGAACCGCAGTTCCCCACGGCGCCAGTAGCCGAGCGCCCCGATCGGGTCATAGTTCTCCACCAGGAAGACCCGGCCATCGAGCTGATCACCGTGCGGGATTGGCTGGCCGGTCAGGTCCAGGTAGGCGGCCAGCACCACGTCCATGCCAGCGGAATCACGGAAGAGCCGGAACTGGGCCCCCAGCCGCGGGTTGAAGTCGAGCAGTTTGTAAGTCCCGTCCCGCGCGTCCCAGCGCAGGTCCAGGTCCACAATGCCCCGGTAGCATAGCCGGGCGAACAGGCCGGTCAGCTCGGCCTGGAGGCGAGCGTTGCCGACCGCCCGGCCGAAGCTGGTCAGCCCGGCGTGGGCCGGGTAGGACCGGACCTTCAGACCCGTGAAGGCCGGGCGGCAGTCCGAGTTCGCGTCGCAGTACCCGTGGAAGAACCAGTCATCGCCGGGCCCGGCAGGGATGAACTCCTGGAGCATGAGGCCTGCCCTGGCCGCAACGCACGCTTGCCACAGGGCGCCGAGTTCAACGGCATCCCGGACAATAGAGGTGCTCCGCAGTCCGGCACCGGGCACGCTCCATGGGGCCGAGAGCTTGGCCACGATCGGATAGCCCGCGCGGCTGGCGAAATCCTCCACCTCTGCCGGTGTCCGCGGCATGGCCACCAGCGGGCACGGCATTCCGATGTCCTGGCACAGCTCGTGCATCGAGAACTTGTCAGCCACCTCGCGCGGCAGGGCGGGAGGCGGAGCCGGGAACAGAAAGGAACCCCGCAGGGAGCTGCCGTGTTCGGCCAGGAAAATGGCACCGGCGTCGTCGGTCGGGATCAGTACGGCGGGACGGCCGATCCGCTCGGCCAGAGCCAGCAGCCCGGCCGTCGTACGCTCAACGTCGGCTGCGTCCGGCTGCCAGATCCACCGGCCGCGCAGGTAGCGAGAAGAGGCCGCCGGGGCCCAGGATCCTTCGTGCACACCGTAGACGGGCACACCAAGGCGGCCCAGGGTCCGGATCGCTCCAAGACCGCCGTGGTGCATGACGTTCTGGTCGAACTTGAGAATGACGGCCGGCGTGGTGGTATCGACCACGTCGGTGGCGAGAGACTCGCTCATGGCCGCCGCTTTCAGACGACCGCGCGGTGCGGCACACCGTCGAACTGATATGTGCCGTCGAGGACCTGGGGACACGCCGCCACCCACGAGTAATCCACGCCAGGGTGCAGGGTGTGCACGATGGCCAGGCTGCAGCCGGCACCATCCGGTGCGGTCACGCTGGACATGACCTGGCCATCTAGCAGCCGGATCAGGGGAACCAGGGGGTCGTAGTACAGGACCTGTGCGCCGCGGCGCTTCAGGTCATCGATCAGCGGGATCGCCGGCGACTCACGAAGATCCTGGACACCCGCCTTGTAGGCCACTCCCACCACGATGATCGTGGCACCCGCCAGATCTGTACCGCGGGCGGCGAGCAGCTCGGCGGCGCGGTCGGCCACCCTCGCGGGACGATCGGCGATGGACCGCATGGCCTGCTCGATCAGGGGCGAGGGCCGATTCTGCCGCTCCAACTGCCAGAGAAGGTAGTGCGGGTCGCATGGGATGCAGTGACCGCCCACTCCCGGGCCGGGGAAGGCGGCCAGGAACCCGTAAGGCTTGGTGCCGGCGGCCAGCGTGACCTCGATCGGGTCCAGGCCGAGCGTCCCGCAGGCGTCGGCGAACTCGTTGGCCAGGGCCAGGGACACCGCGCGGAAGATGTTCTCGTAGAGCTTGGTCGCCTCGGCGGCATCGGTAGAGCTCACCAGGTATACGACATCGGTGAGCTGGCTGATCACCCAGGCGCCGTGCTGGGTGCAGTCAGGGGTGGCACCGCCGACGACCCTCGGGGTCTCACGCTGGACGTGGTCGGGGTTGCCCGGGTCTATCCGTTCGGGGCTGAAGGCCACGAACACGTCGCTGCCCACCTGCAGGTCCCTGGCCGCAAGCGGCTCAGTGAGCAGTTCCCGTGTGGTTCCAACGTAGGTCGTCGAGGTGAGGATGATCGTCTGTCCGGGCCTCGCGTGGTCCACCACGGTGGCGCACGCCGCGCGCAAGGCCGCGAGATCTGGCTGGTGGTTTTCGTCCACTGGCGTCGGGACGCAGATGATCACCGCCTCCGCCTCCGCGATCGCGGCGGGCTTGCTGGTGAGTTCGAGCGATCCGTCAGCGAGCGCTGCTTCGAGACGCGGCCGGTCCGTCTCGGCCAGGTCGGCCTGGTGTGCCGCAATCGTGGCCAGCCGTTCCTCGCTGACATCTATCCCGATGATGCGCGGACAGCGGCCATGCAGGGCCAGTGCAGTAGGCAGCCCGACGTAGCCGAGACCCACAATTGCCGTCGACCAGTCCAGCTGGCTGTCCGGGACGTCGCCTCCGCCCTGATGACCTCCTGACGAAGGATCAAAACAGGCGAGCTTGTCGTGAAGCTGATACTCACGACCGTTGACAGCAAGCGAAAAACGGCTAGCGGGCACGATTGAAGATCCCCCTCTATACGCACCGCAGACCAGGCACAGAGATCCCTGATCGGCAAAATTAAGTGGTTAGGGTTTGAATGTGCCTAATGCACCGAACCAGAAGGTCCGCCAACAGGGGTAGATGGATTACGTCAACTGCTGTAGGCCGCCGGCCGTCGCAGCATCCTGGCTGGTAGCAGGGCCAGTCCCGGCGAGCCTGCCCAGCCGCGCGGCGCCTGGGCCGCGATAATCCCAGGTCAGCCAGCGGCGCGCGCTCTTGGCCCAGAGCCGCAAAGAACCGTCTGCATTGCCCACGTAGACACGCGGCAGGGCATGCGGTCCCGTGCTCGGCGACCGCCAGATCGCGCATCCGTAGGAGTAGCCTGCCTGCTGGACCGCGGTCACCGCCGTCTCGTCGAGGTGCCCGTACGGATAGCAGAAGCCGGATATTTCCCTGCCGATCGTTTCGGTGAGGATGGCACGGCTTTCCTCTGCCTCGGCAATCAGGTCCGCCGCAGCCATTCCTCGCAGGGAGGCGTGGCGCAGGCCGTGCGAGCCGATTTCGATGCCGGCGTCCGCCGCTCTCCGCACCTGGTCCGCCGACATCAGTGGCTTACGGGGCCCGAGAACGTCCCATTCGTTCTGCCCGCCGAGCCTGCCCGCGATCGGGAATACGGTCCCGCCGAAGCCGTAGCGGGTCAGGATGGGCAGCGCATACTCGATGAAGTCGGCGTAGCCGTCGTCGAAGGTCAGCCCCATGAGACCGCGCCCGGCACCCTCACGGCGGGCAGCGAGCAGGTCAGAGACTGAAACCCCGCGCAGCCCACGGCGACGCAGCCACTGCATTTGCCGTTCGAACCGTTGCGGGGTGACCGTGACCAGATAGGGATCTTGCTCATACGGGCTCACCGAGTGGTACATCGCGACCGCCGGCACGCCCATGGACGGCCGTGCCGTGCCATCTGATCCTGCCTCGAGCGGGCCATAGCTCTTGCCGATGACGCTCACCGCATTGCCCCCCTTGTTGCATGCCTTACCGGCGCAAAACCTTAAGGATGCAGCGGATGGGACGGCTCCGGCATTTGGGTGGTTTTGACTACCTCAGCCGCACCGTGCGGCTATACGCCGTCCGGGGGCAGAGATCTGTCACGCCAAGGCACCGGATCGCCGTCCGTAGCCACCGGGCCGTCCCGGGGCCCGACGACCACCTGATGCGGAGGGGGTGCGGCCATCCATTTGCTCCTGATCGCCATGCCTGGAGCGAGGTCACCCGAACCTGGCTGGACTCCTGGTTTACCGGATACGGGCGCGCCAGACTTACCGGATCGGGGCCGCCATGCTCTCCGGCCGACGAAAGGTGCAGCGATAAGCAATCCGATAGCGATGAAGGTGATTATCAGACCCAGGTCCGCTGGCGCTGGCGCCAGGCTGTAGCCGCTCGTCGTCACCTTCCCGGGCTGACCGACCGCCAGGCCGAAGCTGATCGCAGTCGCGTCCGCCGGGGCAGCCGGGGTGGTCCAGGAGACGTGCGTCCACGTTGCCGCGGTCCCGAAACGCCCGCTAGAAGCCCAATAGGCCCAGACCCCGATCCGGTTCCGGTAATACAGATCGAACTGCGTCGGCACGCTGGCCTTGTAACGCACCCCGATGACGTACTTGTGGCCTGAGGCGATGGGCGGGGAGCACTCGCCGAGATCGGTCTGCTCCAGCAGCTTGGCATCACCCGATTGCGCACCGGTCATACTGATGGTCTCGGCACCGGCGCCACCCGGACCCGCATCCGGCTGGTAGCTGAACCGTGCCGAGTTGGTCCCGTAACCGGAGGGGTGGAAGCAAGCCGGCTGGCCATTACTGACGCTGGTCAGATTGGCGTTGCGCACGCCAGCTCCGCCGATTTTCGGCGGGACGGGGCCCACGACAGCGGGTTTCACGGAGCCACCGATCACCTGACGAACCGTCTCTACACGCAGGTCCGGGCCGGAATGGCTGTGCATCCAGGAGAGCACCTGCTGAAGCTGCGGTTTGGTGATCCCGTACTTGCAGTAGCCCGGACAGATGTCGTGGATGAGGAAGACGAGCCAGCCGCCGCTGTGCTCTTGTGCCGTGCGCACGATCGACTCGAAGGTAGCAGGGGTCCAGTGCACCGCAGACGCGTTCACTTCGACCGGAGCACGGATAAGCATGGGATCTCGAGGCGGAACCGTCTCCGCGTAAAGACCGCAGCGCTCACAGATCCCGGCGCCGGCAACCTGACCGGCGCCCAGGCCGCTGTCGTAGCCGCACTGCTTGACGAGGGCCTCAGCGCTCGAATGCTCGACCGCGAACGGGAAGGCGAAATCGGTGACGGTGAAACCCCAGCCGGTCAGGTTCACCCGGTCGTTGCAGATCTCTCGTTTGGCTTCCGCGGCCGGCAGGGGGTCGAGTTGGGTGTGGCCGACCGTCAAGCCACCGATCTCGTTGCCGTCCGCGGCGATCTTGTGCAGATCCGCCAGCGTGAGGTACTGGGAGGTCGCACAGTTCGTGGTCTTGTTGGTGAAGCACACCAGGCCAGAAGGAACGTAATAAGTGGCATGCATGCCGTACTGGCGGAACAACGGCAACCCGGACAGCTGGGTGGCGTTGCCGCCGCCCCAGGCGAACGTGACGATGGTACGCGCCGCCGGATTGGACTGCGGCGCGGCGGCGGTAGTGTCCAGAGCGGGCTGCGTCGCAGCCGACGGCGAGGGAGCCGGCTGCGACGTGGCCGTGGCCGCCGGAGACTCGACGGGTGAGGCCGCCTGGGCTGCCTCGGCCCCGGTCGCGCCACCACACATCAACGCAGCGCCAACGGCGGCAGCTGCGAGAGCGAGGATGGTCCGGATGTGCCCGACTTTCTGCATCGCCCCATCATTTCTCTACGCCGAAGCGACCTTACCGCTTAAACGGCCAAGGTGGACATTCTCGCACCAAGGTGACGCGGGGGACACGCGGCAGGTTTACTCGGTTACCTGGCGCTACGCTGCCGTCGCTTCCAGTCCGGCTTCAGCTGGCTAGATGGGCGCGAATACCCGCAGCTCGATCCTCGGATTGAGGGCCGTTGCCCGGGCCGCGGCGGCGGTTCGAGGACAGCACATCACCCGGCTCGGCCCGTTCCGCCTTCTCGGCAGGTCCTTGATCTTTGTTCGCGGACAGCAAGACAGCGCGATCGGCAGGCCATTGGACTGGGAGTCCGCTCCTATCGACCTCGATAGGACTCTTGACCGCCGCGGGAAGCACGACACCATCGCACAATGTCCGCTAGCAGCGTGACCACGGCAAATTTACGGGTAATGCCCACTAGTTCATGGTCGCAGACGAGACCGCTCGTGCCACAATCCCAGCTGCCTGGTTTATGGGCATGAGTGGCATTAACCGAAAGGCGGCATGGCCACGGTTTCGGATCGCACGGCCTGCAGATCGCAGCCTTAGTTACTTCCGCCTCTTGAATCACATCAGTTTACCTGCTCTCACTCAATCATTCATGATCAAGAACGCAGGGGGGAGGCCGGGCAGCCGCGCAATGCGCCCGCAGGCACAGCACTGCCACCAGCACAGCACTGCCACCAGCACAGCACTGTTACGGCGGCTCATCGAGCAGCGGCCTTCAGGCCGGGCACCCGGGACCGGGCGGCAGACCTGCGGCCGGACTCACCTCAGGTTAGACATGGCTATTGCCACATTTTGCCTGAAGTGTAGGAAATTGGACATTAAGTGGCGCAAGACGCTGTTTACCCGGGATCACCAACGGTATACAAACGGAAATATGGCGACGGCTGCGCCAGGCTGATCGCCGGCGCTTACAAACGTTTGCTGCCGAGAATGCCGACCAGGAACGACAGTTGTTCCTGCTAAGACGGCATTGACAGATGAGGGCATGCCGAGTAAGGACAATGAGTGCCCCCGGTCGGAGTCGAACCGACACTGGGGACCCTTTTAGGGGGCCGGCCTCTTCCCTTGGGCTACGGGGGCGGATTCATAATACCGTCC
>JBAPYC010000970.1:0-3199 GCA_049284535.1 Streptosporangiaceae bacterium | reverse complement strand
GGCCCGGCCAGCCTGGTGGGCCTCGAGCTGGCCAAGCGGCGCGGCTGGACCGCGCCAGAGCCCGAGCAGGCGTCCGGGGACGCCGATCCGCACGCTGGGGCGGGCAGCTCGGCCGGCTCCGGGCCGCCTGGATCCGGCGTTTCGCCCGCCGACACCTACAGCCCCCTGCCGGGCAAGTCACCCGAACCCGGCCACGTGGCCGGCGGCACCGAGTCCGGCCAGTCCCCCCGGTCGGGCGAATCCCCGGCAGGCAAGGAGTCGTCTTGACCGATACGCTCACCCCGGTCCTGACCGCGAACTGGGACCAGCCGGACGCGTTCACTCTCGACGGGTACAAGCGCACCGGCGGCTGGCAGGCGCTCCCCAAGGCGCTGGCCATGGAGCCGGACGCGCTGATCAGCGCGCTCAAGGACGCCAACCTGCGCGGCCGCGGCGGCGCGGGCTTCCCCACCGGGGTGAAGTGGAGCTTCCTGCCCCAGGGCGATGGCAAGCCGCACTACCTGGTGGTCAACGCGGACGAGTCCGAGCCCGGCACCTGCAAGGACGTGCCGCTGATGATGGCCAACCCGCAGGTGCTGATCGAGGGCGTCGTCATCACCTCCTACGCCATCCGGGCCAAGCACGCCTTCATCTACGTCCGCGGCGAGGTGCTGCACGTGGTGCGGCGGCTGCGGTACGCGGTCGAGCAGGCCTACGCGGCCGGCTACCTCGGCCAGGACATCCTGGGCTCGGGCTTCGACCTGGACGTGATCGTGCACGCCGGGGCCGGCGCCTACATCTGCGGCGAGGAGTCGGCCCTGCTCACCTCGCTCGAGGGCTTCCGCGGCCTGCCCCGGCTGCGGCCGCCGTTCCCGGCCATCGCGGGCCTGTACGCCTGCCCGACCGTGATCAACAACGTGGAGTCCATCGCCAGCGTGCCCTCGATCGTGGGCAACGGCGCGGACTGGTTCGCCGACCTGGGCACCGAGAAGTCCAAGGGCTACGGCATCTTCTCGCTCTCCGGGCACGTGACCATCCCCGGCCAGTACGAGGCCCCGCTGGGCATCACCCTGCGCGAGCTGCTCGACCTGGCCGGCGGGGTACGGGCCGGGCACCGGCTGAAGTTCTGGACGCCGGGCGGCTCGTCCACCCCGCTCCTGACCGACGAGCACCTGGACGTGCCGCTGGACTTCGAGTCGGTGGCCGCCGCCGGGTCCATGCTCGGCACCCGCGCGCTGCAGATCTTCGACGAGACCACCTGCGTGGTCCGGGCCGTACTGCGCTGGACCGAGTTCTACGAGCACGAGTCGTGCGGCAAGTGCACGCCGTGCCGGGAGGGCACGTTCTGGATGGTGAAGGTGCTGGAACGGCTGGAGCATGGCCACGGCACCGAAGAAGACCTGGAAAAGCTCCTGGATATCTGCGACAACATCCTCGGCCGCGCCTTCTGCGCGCTGGGCGACGGTGCCGTCAGCCCGGTCGTCTCGGGCATCCAGTACTTCCGGGATGAGTTCATGCAGCACCAGAAGGAAGGCGGCTGTCCGTTCGACCCGGACGCCTCGACCCTCTTCGAAGATGACGGGGGGTTCGGGGGGTCGGCCCCCCGGGGCCAGCAGGGAGATGACGCATGACCGTCCAGACCACGACGGACACCGTGACCGTCACCATCGACGGGTTCGAGATCGAGGTGCCCAAGGGCACCCTGATCATCCGGGCCGCCGAGCTGCTCGGCATCCAGATCCCGCGGTTCTGCGATCACCCGCTGCTCGACCCCATCGGGGCCTGCCGCCAGTGCCTGGTCGAGGTGGAGGGCCAGCGCAAGCCGATGGCCTCGTGCACCATCGCGTGCACCGACGGGATGGTGGTGCGCACCCAGCTGACCTCGGCCGTGGCCGAGAAGGCCCAGCGGGGCGTGATGGAGCTGCTGCTCATCAACCACCCGCTGGACTGCCCGATGTGCGACAAGGGCGGCGAGTGCCCGCTGCAGAACCAGGCCATGTCCTCGGGCCAGGGTGAGACCCGGTTCACCGAGGCCAAGCGGACCTTCGTCAAGCCGGTGGCCATCTCCACCGAGGTGCTGCTGGACCGCGAGCGGTGCATCTCCTGCACGCGGTGCGTGCGGACCTCGGAGGAGATCGCGGGCGACGTGTTCATCGACTTCATCGAGCGCGGCCCGTCCCAGATGATCGCCACCGCCGAGGGCAAGCCGTTCAACTCCTACTTCTCCGGCAACACGGTCCAGGTCTGCCCGGTCGGCGCGCTCACCGGTGCCGCCTACCGGTTCCGGGCCCGCCCGTTCGACCTGGTCTCGGTGCCGAGCGTGTGCGAGCACTGTGCCTCGGGCTGCCGGCTGCGCACCGACGTCCGGCGCGGCCGGGTGCAGCGCCGGCTGGCCGGCGAGGACCCGGCCGTGAACGAGGAGTGGAACTGCGACAAGGGCCGCTGGGCCTTCACCTACGCCACTCAGCCCGACCGGCTGACCGGCCCGCTGGTCCGGGACTTCGACGGCAGGCTGGTCCCGGCGTCCTGGTCGCACGCGCTGGCGGTGGCGGCGGCCGGGCTGCTGGCCGCCCGCGCCGCACCGTACCCGGCGCCGCAAGGAGCCATCGCGGCGAACGCCGCCCCGGAGAACGGCGTCCCGGAGAACGCCGTCCCGGCGATCGGGCGTCCCGTCCCGCGGGGGGCCGGCGTGCTGGCCGGCGGCCGGCTGACCCTGGAGGACGCCTACGCGTACGCCAAGTTCGCCCGGGTCGCGCTGGACACCAACGACGTGGACATGCGGGCCCGCCCGCACTCGGCCGAGGAAGAGCAGTTCCTGGCCGCCTGCGTAGCCGGGCGCGACATCGAGGTCAGCTACGCCGACCTGGAGGAGGCGCCCGCCGTCCTGCTGGCCGGGTTCGAGCCGGAGGACGAGTCGCCCATTATCTTCCTGCGGCTGCGCAAGGCGGTCCGCCGTCACGGCCAGCAGGTGTTCTCCATCGCCGCGCTGACGAGCCCGGGACTGATCAAGCTGTCCGGCGAGCTGCTCGAGACCCTGCCGGGCGACGAGGCCCGGGCGCTGAACGCGCTGGCCGGGGGCGGTACGTGGGGACTGCTCCCGCCGGAGGCGGGGGGTTCCGGGGAGGCGTCGCCGAGCACCGGCGGGCGGCACCGGGCCACCTCGGCGCTGGGCGAACCGGGCGCGATCATCCTGGCCGGCGAGCGGCTGGCTGAGGTGCCG
>JBAPYC010000969.1:0-3507 GCA_049284535.1 Streptosporangiaceae bacterium | reverse complement strand
CCGCAACCGGGTGGTCGATGCTGACGGCCGCGGGCCGGCCGACCACGTGGCCGCGGAGATCACCGCGGCGGGTGGCGAGGCGGTGGCCGACTACGCCGACGCGGCCGATCCGGACAGCGGGCAGGCCATGGTCACGACGGCCCTGGAGCGGTGGGGCCGGCTGGACATCTGCGTGGCCAACGCGGCCATCGGGCCGGGCGGGATGTTCCACAAGCAGGACGCCGCCACCTTCGACGAGGTGCTCGAGGTGAACCTGCGCGGCAGCGTCCGGCTGGCCCGGGCCGCGGTCGCGGTCATGCGGCCAGCTGGGTACGGACGGATCATCCTGGTCGGCTCGGGCGGCGGGCTGCACGGCGATGTCGGGCTTTCCGCCTACGCGGCCAGCAAGGGCGGGCTGCTGGCCTTTGGCCGGACGCTGGCCGCCGAGGGCGCGCCCCGCGGGGTACTGACCAACGTGCTGCTCCCCTACGCGCTGACCCAGATGACCGACGGCGCCATGCCCCCGCAAGCGCGAAGCCTGATGGACCCGGACCTGGTGGCGCCGGTGCTGACCGCGCTCGCCAGCCCGCAATGCCAGCTCAACGGGGAGTACCTGGTGGCCGGCGCCGGGCTTCTGCGGCGGGCGTCGGTGGTGGAATGGGGCACGGTGGCGCTGCCTGCCGGCGCCGGCCTGACGCCGGAGCGGCTGACGGACCTGCTCGCCGAGAGCGGGAAAGGCGAGCCCCGGGAGTTCCGGATCGCGGCCGACGCCTTTACCGACCTGATCGGTGAGCCCGGGCCGGACGGGGAGATGGCGGGATGAGCTGGCTCGCGCTGCTGGTCAACCTCGTCGTGACCGCGGCCGTGGTGGCCGCGGGAATGCTGGTCACCTTCGCCTATGCGATGCGGACCCGGGTGCACGCCATCATGGACACCGTCTGGGCGCTGGGCTTCGTGGTCATCGCGCTGGTGTCGTTCGGCCTGTCGGGCGGGCACGGTGACTCCGGCCGGCGAGTGCTGGTCCTGGTGCTCACCCTGGCCTGGGGGCTGCGGCTGAGCGCGCACATCTACACCCGGAACCGCGGCCAGGGCGAGGACAAGCGCTACGCCTCGCTGCTGCGGCGCAACCGCGGGAACCTGGCCGCGTTCGTGCTCCGCCACATCTACTGGGCCCAGGGCCGGGTCATGTGGCTGGTGTCGCTGCCGCTGCAGGTGGCCATGTACGAACACGCGCCGGTGTCCCGGGTGACCTGGCTGGGCGTGGCCGTGTGGGCGATCGGGTTCACCTTCGAGGCGGTGGGCGACTGGCAGCTGCGGCGCTGGCGAGCCGATCCGGCCCACGCCGGGCAGGTGCTGGACCGGGGCCTGTGGCGGTACACGCGGCACCCGAACTACTTCGGCGACTCGCTGGTGTGGTTCGGGTTCTGGCTGCTGGCCTGCTCGCACTGGCTCGGGCTGGCGACCGTGGTGGCGCCGGTGTTTATGACCAACATGCTGGTGCGGCATACCGGCAAGCGGCTGCTCGAGAAGCACATGGCGCGGTCCAAGGGCAGCGCTTACGCCGAGTACGTCCGGCGGACCAGCGGGTTCATTCCCTGGCCGCCGCGGTAGCGTGCCGCAGCCCGTTCGGTCCGGCGTCTGGCCTGCTCGTTTCCGCCCGTGTGAGATTAGGGGTGGATTTGAGTCCTGATGTGGCTTTAAGTTCTTCTTGAGCATGCGGTCAGGATGGCCTGATGCGCGGCTCACCTAGGCGGAGGTGCTCATGCGTCGCTTGCCAGCCATCTCGGCAGTAGCAGCCCTGGCCACGATCTTGCTGGCCCTGCCGGCGGGGGCGCATGCCGCCGCCGGAAGCGGGGCTGTGCCGGCGGCCGGGCCAAGCCAGCATCCGCTCGCGGTGGGGTACGGGGGCGGGGTCGCGTCCATGGACGTGGGCGCGAGCCAGGCCGGCGTCGACGTGCTCAGCCACGGCGGCAACGCCATCGATGCGGCCGTGGCCACGGCCAGCGCGCTGGGGGTGACCATCCCGTTCGTGGCCGGCCCGGGCGGCGGCGGCTTCACGGTCATCTACCTGGCCAGGACGCATCAGGTCGTCACCATTGACGGCCGCGAGAACTGCCCGGCGGCGTGCACGTCCACCATGTTCATCGACCCGAAGACCGGCCAGCCGCTGGGCTATGACCAGGCGTCGGATCAGCCGCTGGCCACCGGGGTGCCCTCGATGGTGGCCACCTGGGCCAAGGCGGTCAGCCTGTACGGCCGCAAGAGCTTCGCCGCCGACCTGCAGCCGGCCATCAAGGTGGCGCAGCGCGGGTTCCGTGTCAACGCCGACTTCCAGCAGCTCACCGAGTCCGGGCTGCCCGAGCTGCAGGCCTACCCGGCCAGCCGGGCACTGCTGCTGACCAAGTCGGGCCAGCCGCTGCCCGTGGGTTACCTGCTGCGCAACCCCGACCTGGCTAAGACCTACAAGCTGCTGGCCCGCTACGGCCCCTCCTACCTCTACGACGGGCCGCTCGGCCAGGCCATCGTGCAGGCCGACGACCACCCGGTCCTGACGCCCGGCCAGACCGTCGTCACCATGCCGGGCATCATGACCACGAACGACCTGCGCGCCTACCAGGCCTACGTGCGGGCGCCCACCCACGTGAACTACCGCGGCCTGGACATCTACAGCATGGCGCCGCCATCCAGCAGCGGCACCACCGTCGGCGAGGCGCTGAACATCCTCAGCGGTTACAACCTGTCGGCCGAGTCGCGGGTGACGGCACTGTTCCACTACCTGGAGGCGTCACGGCTGTCCTACGCCGACCGCAACGCCTACGTCGCCGACCCCCGGTACGAGAAGGTGCCGGTGTCCGGGCTGCTCAGCCCGGCGTTCGCCGCCACCCGGCGGTGCCTGATCAAGAACCAGGCGCTGACCTCCCCGGTGGCGCCGGGCAACCCGTACCCGCCCTACGGCAGCTGCGGGACCCAGAACGCGGCGCAGGCCTCCAGCGAAGGCGGTCACACCAACAACATCGTCACCACGGACAAGTGGGGCGACATCGTCGCCTACACGAACACGATCAACTTCTTCGGCGGCAGCGGCCAGACGGTGCCCGGATACGGCTTCCTGCTCAACAACGAGATGACCGACTTCGACTTCGCGCCGCCCGCGGCCGGCGCCAGTGACCCGAACCTGCCGGCCGGCGGCAAGCAGCCGCGGTCCAGCATGGGCCCGGTCATCGCGTTCGCCCACGGCCAGCCGGTCTTCAGCGTGGGCGCGGCCGGCGGGTCCACCATCATCACCACGATCCTGCAGATCATCGTGAACCACGTGGACTTCGGCATGTCGCTGCCGGCGGCGCTCGCCGCCCCGCGGGTAAGCCAGACCAACTCGGCCACCTCGCTGGCCGAGCCTGACTTCTACAACAGCACCCTGGCCAAGGAGCTGACCAGCCAGTACGGGGAGAAGTTCACCCTGTCTACCGGGCCGATCCTGCCGCTGGACTACTACCCGGGTGACGCGACCGCCTTGCAGATCCTGGGCCA
>JBAPYC010000968.1:0-12559 GCA_049284535.1 Streptosporangiaceae bacterium | reverse complement strand
GGAACGCGATGTAAAAATCGTCGCCCAGTCGGACGAAGTCTCGTTCGGCATCTGCTTTCGTGATTTCGCCTCCGAGAACGTCACAGTAGAACTCCCGGACACGGTCGCGGTCTTGGTGCGGAACCAGAACCGACGAGTGGTTCCCCATGGTGACCTTTGCCATCAGTGCTGTCTCCTCTTGGTGCGACGTCAGGGCAGAAGCGCCTAGATGTAGGGACACCGCCGCCGACGGAAAGTGGGCGATAGCGATAGCTACGGGCCGGTTCCGGGCTCGTCGGTGTCATGGGCGGATGGCCGCTGTGGTGACGTCATCAGGGAGATCTGACAGGGCTGAGGCGTGAGCGCGGATTCGCTGCGCCGGGCCTGATCGGAGGAGGGAACGGCGGTCGCTGGCCTGATCGCTCGCGGGCCACGGAAAACGGTATGCATTTCTGACCCGCACCAACGACGGGCATGGACCGGCATGCCACTCGTTCACACCGAGGAGGTCGCGAGTCGCCCAGTCCTGTCCTCAGGGCTGCTCTGTGCGCAGGATGTCGAGCACCGCGTCGTTGGCGGCCTGGTCGGCCGCGGTTGCCTGGATCATGGCCCTGATCCCGCGGGCCAGAGTCATCTTGCTGACCGGCTGATCGAGCTTGACGCTGGCCCCGGCTAGCCAGCGATTCAGTACCTGATAGTCGGCCTGGGTCAGGTCGACCGTGATCCGGACGCGTTTAGCGCGGGGCTCCTCTTTGCGGGACTCTTTAGACGAGCGGAGCTCAGGAGGCGGACCGTAGGGCATAAGCCAAGTTTGCTGCATGTACTGCACTTACTGCAATGAGATCAGGCCCACGACCCGCAGAACTGACGAGAACTGCCACGATCTCAGGCTCAGGTCCCGCCATATGCCGGGTACATCTGCGCCCGTCGAGACGGCAGGCACACGAGGCCTGGCCTTGTACGCAGGCTCATCCCTTTAACGTGGCTGACCTGCGGCGTGGCGGACAGGCGGTGGGCTGGTGCGGCGTTAATGTGAGTGAATGCCCCGGTTTGGCCGCGCCAGTGAGAACGTCACCATGCGCAGGCCAGATCCCGAACCGACCCGGGAACTGCCCGAGACTATTGGCAGGCTGACGGTCAGCTTCCGTGATCTGAACGAGAAGCGCGTCCGCCTGGAAGACGAGGTCGAGAAGTTCCAGCGTCGCGTCGCTGAGATTGACGATGAGCTGGATCAGCTCCATAGCAACCGGCTCGAGCGCTCCTGGCGGCCGTCGCAAGTCGAGAAGCAGCGGCTGGAGCAGTACCGGGACAAACTTCGCACCCATCTGGGCGCCGTCAGCAGCGAACTGGACGCAACCAGGGCCAGCATCGGTGAGACCCGGGCCGTACTGGTCAGGCAGTACGCGGTAGCGCAGGCATCGCCACGCCAGGTGGAAGCCCTGACCGTGCCCTGTCCGGTCTGCGGGCAGCCGTCTGTCCCGCAACGGGCGGGCGTCGGCGGCAGGGGCTGGCGCAAAGGCTGGTACGAGTGTTCTGCCGATGACTGTGATGCCGCCTGGTCGGCCAGATGGTCACGGGGGATATATCCCGTCATCAGGATGGCGGGTTTGTAAATCCTCAGCGGTCCCGGCGGACCTGGGCGGCGTTCTTGTCACCGCGCAGCCCGCGCCAGCTCGGATGCCGCATCACCAGGTCACTCGTCCAGTCACTGAAGGCGATCTCGCCGACGAGCCGTGGCTCGACCCACTGCGCGCCGCGGGCGTGCTGGGCAGGGACGGTGGCGCCGAACGGGCTGGTGCCGCGGCGCAGTGGCCGCAGCCGCCGCATCAGGTCGGCCAGCATCGCCTCGGTGAAGCCGGTCCCGACGTGCCCTGCGTATCGCAGTCGGCGGTTTTCGTAGACCCCGACGAGCAGCGATCCGATGGTGTTGACGCGTCGGCCCGCGCCGGGTTTCCAGCCGCCGACCACGACCTCCTGGTGCCGGATGTTCTTGATCTTGATCCAATCCCGGCGCGCGCCCGGGTGGTAACGCGAGGCCAGCGGCTTGCCCACCACGCCCTCCAGCCCGTGCGCGACGCTGACGGCCAGGATGTCCTGTCCATCGCCGCGGTACCACGGGGGTGTCCGGATCGGTTCGGCATCGAGGTTCAGTGCCTCGAGTCGCTCGCGGCGCTCGGTATAGGGTGCGGCGAGCAGGGATTCCCTATCCTGGTGCAGATCGAACACATACAGCTGCACCGGGATATCGCCGACCAGCCGCGACGGCGGACGGCGGACATGCATCCGGGACTGCAGCGCGCCGAAGTCCGGGCGGCCGTCGCGGATGGCCACGATCTCGCCGTCCAGGATCACCGCCCCGGCGACCCGGTCGGCCAGCCCGGCCAGCTCCGGATAGGTGCCGGCCATCTCCCGGTCGCTGCGTGAGACCAGGCGGACCTTTCCGCCGCTGATGTAAGTGACCGCGCGTATGCCATCCCGCTTGAACTCCCAGCTGTATCTGACATCGTCTGGTGGCAGCCCGTGACGCAAGCTGGCCAGCATCGGCCTGATAAGCCGAGGCATTCCCCCCATGCCTCATCGCCCCCCGGGGAAACATGTACCCCATAGAGCTCAGAAGTAGCCGTTTAGCGGGAACTGGCCACACGGAGGGCGATCCCCGAGATCGGGGAGGCGGCGGGGCAAGCAGGGGCGAGACCATCAGACATGCCCTCACCGCCGGACTGCCCCGACGATGATGACGCCAGTGGCTCCTATCTCTCGTTTGAGGCCATCGACCGTGACCTCGAGCGACTAGGCGAACTAACCGGCCCGTACGTCAGCGACGCGAGTGACGATCTTGCGGTGGCCGCGGTCCGGATCCCGGATGCGGGCCTGCGGCGCGAAGCGGAGGAACTTCTCGACCGGCTACGGCCACTGGCCGACTCCCACCTGGTCGACAGCATTACGCAGACCGGAGAGAGCGGCCTGCAGCCGACTTTAGGGTCACCGCGTGCTACCCCGCAGCCCCGCTGGGTTCCGTAGCGGCCCCATCCGGGCCCGTAGGGCGGCAGCGCCGGGCCCGGCTTTCCCTGCGTATATGCCGGGTTCGTAGTACCGTGCTCCCTAACGACCCTTAATGCGCCTTCTGCAGCGGGAGAGCGTGGTCGTTGCGCACAGCGTCGGGGAGGACGTGAATGAGTCAGCAACCGCCGTGGAACTCCTATGACTCAAATGAGCAGGATCCGCGCCGGGACCAGGACCAGCAGCCCTTCGCCGGTCCGCAGTCACAATGGCCCACCCAGGCGTCCTCGTGGCCGCACGGCCAGAATCAAGGCGACCCCACCAGCCAGAGCCAGGCACCGGCCCAGGGCCAGCCACCGAACCAGGGCCAGGGGCAGGGACCGGCTCAGGGGCAGCAGCCATCCTGGCCTAGCCAGCCGTCGCCATGGCCGGCGCCCGGCCCGCCGCCGAATCAGGGCCAGCCGCCTTCGTGGCCCAGCCAGACGCCGTCGTGGCCGTCGGCGGGCCAGCAGCCCGGCCAGGGACAGGCACCCTCCGCGCGCCAGCAGCCGTACCAGGGCCAGCCGCCCTATCCGGGCCAGCAGCCGTACCAGGGCCAGCCGCCGTATCCAGGCCAGCAGCCGTACCAGGGACAGATGCCCTACGGCGGTGAGCAGCCGTACCCGGGTCAGCAGCAGTGGCCGGGACAGCAGGCCTACCAAGGACAGCAGCCGTATCCGGGCCAGGCGCCATTCCAGGGCCAGCAGCCGTCGTGGCCGCAGGGCGGTGCGGGGCAGCCGCCCTTCTCCGGAATCGGCGGCTACAACTACCACAACGTCGGCTCACCGCCCTACTACGGGTCAGGCGCACCGCGGCGCCGTTTCGGGGTGCGGCGAGTGCGGGGGGCGATTTTCGGCATCATCGCCCTCATCATCGTCGGCTCTGGACTCAAGGCCGTTTTCAGTAATGACAGCAGTTCCTCGGACGCATCGTCCGGCAGCGTTGCGGTCACACCGACGTCGACGCAGGCGGCGAGTGCGCCGGGATCAACCGGAACGTATTTCAAGGTCCAGGACGCCACCGGTGACAGCTACGAGGTCGCGCTGGTGAAGGTCATCGACCCGGCCCACGGCGTCGACCAGTTCACCACGCCAGCGAGCGGCAAGCGGTTCGTCGGGCTGGAATTCACCATCAAGGGCCTGAGCGGGACCCTGCAGGCCGAGGATGCGAACAATGACGCCTTCGCCCTGGCTGCGGGCGGGCAGAAATACTCGGCCGACTTCGACTCGCTCGCCGGGTACACGAACTTCGACGAGGGCGCGATCCACGTGTCGAAGGGACAGACGGTCACCGGGACAGTGACCTTCGAGATCCCGGCCACGGTCAAGGTGGCCAAGGCCCAGTGGACTTCGGCCAGCGGCTTCGGTTCGACAGTGCAGTGGAACCTGTAGGGCTGAGATCCTCCATCGGCTGTAGTCCACGGCGTGCCCGGCCCCGGGCGGGAACTGGGGCCGGGCACGCGGTCTTCTGCCCACTCGGGCGGAAGGTAACAGAAGTCCGTGCGAAGGGTGCCCGTGGCGTTCTGACGCTGGCTTCCCATCACCGCGGTTCTGGCCAGCGCTCGAGCCCGCCGGGCGTGCTCCGCCCGGAGCTCAGTGGGTGATGGTGCCGAACGTCACGTCGGATGAGTAGATGGTCTCCGCCCTGATCCCTTCAGCGGGATCCGCGGCCGCGACGACCCTGTTGCCGCCTTCGTAGATGGCCACGTGGTAGACGTAGCTGTTGGGGTCCGAGGTCTCGTGGAAGAACACGAGGTCGCCGCCCCAGGCGGCGCTCTTGCTCTCGCGGCGGAAGTGCTGGAACTGCGCCTCTGCAGTCCGCGGGATCGACTTGCCGAAGTGGTGGTACACGTACTGGGTGAGCCCGCTGCAGTCGAAGCCCGTGCTCGGGGAAGTGCCGCCGTAGTCGTAGGGGACTGTTCCTATAAAGGTTTTCACGTAAGTGGCAGCCTTTTGGTTGAACGACAACGTCTGGGCGTTGGCCGTTCCTGAGAAAAACGCCAGAGTTACTGCCATCGTTCCGGCGATGGTGCCTATCTTATGTCGGGCTTTCACGGTCCCTCTCCTCACGAGTGCCTGCCTGACCGATCGCACCGGGCTTTGGTGGCCGATGCGGCGGGCCTTTTTCCCGGATCACGACTGGGCGTGACCGACCCGCGTTACGCATGGGCAGCGTTCCTTTACGCTGCGAACAATTGGGCCATACGCGGGATCAGCATGCGGCAACTGTGTGAAAAGTGCAGAAAAACAGCCCATTGTTCCAGCTTGTGGGACATTTCAGTCGGCACACGTAACTGCTTTAACAGGAGATAACGGGTATATCACGGAGAGGCGTCGCCAACGTCAATGCAGTTGTCTAAATGCGCGGCCTAGGTCTTACCGTCTTTAGGTGCATGTTGGCTAACTAGCCTCTGACCTAGGCATACAGTGCTCAGCGGATCGCGGTTAAGTAATTGCCGGAGTGCGGGCGTGTGACCTGGCTCTCATTATTTGATTACCTTATGTGCCGATAGCACTACTGAATTTGACCGGAAGGGAGCATTGCATTGGGTGATGACCAGATCACCATGCGCTGCTTTCCGGTCGCCCCTGAGACCTGAGCGCTTGCCTGCGACGGACCCCTGTCGGGCGCGGGCAGGCCGCTCATTTAGCCGGTCAGTCCTGGACTCGTGACCAGCTCATCATGACCATCGCTGTCTGGAATTAGCTGCTGTGGTAGCGAAATCTGCGGGTAAGCCGATGGCTGCCAGATGAAGGGGGATAAGGCGCTTGTGCCGTTCGGCATAGGCCTGGCACCCGTTCACGGTCGCCAGCAGTGCTTTTTCTTCCACCCGTATGCGCCACATGGCGATTACTAGCGGCGGGACGGTAATGATGGCCGGTGCTGACGACTGGCTGGTCGGGTGGATCGCGGCCCCGGGCGCGATTCGCGGAGCGAGATAGAGCATGACGTCCGAGACGAGCGCGCAGGCCAGGGAAGAAGGTCAGCCCGGGGGCGTCACCCAGATCGACAGGTGCGCGGGCTCTAGTGAGCGGTGCACCACCTCGGTCAGGTCCTCGCCGATGGCTTCCAGGTCGACGGCATCTTGCAACCGGGCCGCGAACGCGGTCACCGTCTTGTCCGCGTCATAACGGGCCCGGTTGAAACGCCGGTCCACGGCATGCTGCACCCGCCGCCGCAGCGGGTTGAACAGTGCCGCTGCGGCCAGGGTGGAGGCGGCGACGGCTACCGGCGTGCGGGACTTGAACACCTCGGTGATCAGCAGCACCAGCCCGGCGTAGACGCCGACCAGCAGCCCGGTGATGATCGCGTAGGACAGCGTCCGGCTGATGATCCGGTCGATGTCGTATAGCCGGTACTTCAGGATGCCCACGCCGATGCCCAGGGGCGTCGCGACCAGGCCGAAGCCGAGAATGTTCGAGATGAACTGGGTGACCGCGCTGGCGCTGCCGATCTGCACGCTGACGATCACCGAGACGACGCTGATGGCGGCCCCGGTGACGAGCCACTTCAGCTGCTCCCGCCGCTCGCCGGAGGACTGGCGCCAGCTCAGCGCCTGCCGTGCCGCGAAGCTGATGGCCAGCGCCAGGATCAGCAGGACTCCGGCCGGCACGGCCACCGTGATCCAGCCGGTGCCGTGCACCGTGGTCGTGAGGTCACCAGAGGCGTCGACACGGATACGGTGCCCGGCGATCGCGTCGATCGCCCGGCCGTAACTGGCACTGAGGAACACCGCGGCCAGGGCGCCGTAGAGCCACAGCGCCGGACGCCAGCGCGCCGACGGCAGCCTGCCGTCGGGGAAGAGCAGCACCACCAGCGGCAAGATGAAGAGCGCGATCTCCCACAGCGGCTGGAAGAACAGCATGACCGGGGCCAGCGGCAGCGGCCGCCCGAGGCGGTAGCGTCCCACCAGGTAGAACCCGGCGTCGTTGCTCAGCAGGAAGCAGAAGGCGAAGACCAGCGACAGCCAGCCGATCGGATTGCGGGGCTGGCGCCGCGCTACCACCGCGCCCACCCCGGCGAACGGCACCCCGAGGGCGAGGCCGGTGCTCGCGCTGGCGAGCAGGTCCTGGTGAGCCAGGGCCGACGCAGGCCCGGTAGCCGCGATGATCAGGACCGTAAGCGTGCCGAGCAGCAGCAGTGCCCACTGCGCCCCGCGACCGCCCGTCCGCCCCCTGTGCATAGCGCACAACCTACGTCGCGAGCGTTCCGGGAACGTTACCGCCCCAGCTAAGCGGCGCGGATCCCGGCCAGGTCGATGTCCAGCCATTCCAGCAGCCCGGCCTGGCCGGCCGGGGTCACCGTGACGATGCGGCTGGCCTCACGGCGGGTGAACCAGCGCCGTTCCGCCAGCGCCGAGGTCAGCGCGGCGCCCAGGCTGCCGCCCAGGTGGTAGCGCCGCTCGGTCCAGTCCAGGCAAGGCCGCAGCAGCGGCCGGGTCCCGCGCTCCAGCCGGTCCACGTCGATCCCGAGGCCGCCGAACTCCGCCATGCCACGCGCCGCCAGCCGGTAGCCCCCGTCCTCCTCGCGTACCAGCCCCCGCGCGATCAGGGCCTCGGTCATGGCGACACTGACCGTGCCGGCCAGGTGGTCGTAGCACATGCGGGCAAAGCGCAGGCTCCTGGCGCGGGTCGCCTCGGTCAGCGAGCGGACCTGGGCGGCCGGCGCGAGCAGGATCAAGGTCTCCAGCGCGTCCGCCACCGGTTCGGCGGCGATGGAGTACAGCTGCTGGCGCCCGCTGGCCTGGGCCAGGACCAGGCCCCCTGCGACCAGCTTCTTCAGGTGAGCGCTGGCCAGCGAGCGCGAGATGCCGGCCGCCTCGGCCAGGGCCGAACCGGACTGGGGCGTCCCGCCGAGCAGGGTTATCAGCATCTGCGCGCGGTTCCGGTCGGCCATGAGGGCGGCCACCGAGGCCAGGTCGGCATCGGGATCCATGACCCGATGCTAACCCGGAGATAGTCAAACCTGGATTTGACAATTGCCACGTTAGGCTCGGTGGCATGCCAGCAGTCAGCCCGCGCGCCTGGATGCGGATCGCGTTCGCGATGTTCGCGGTCGGCTGGGGGGCCAACCAGTTCGCGACGATGCTCATCGTCTACCGGCACGAGCTGCGGCTCACGGCGGGCGCGGTGGCCGGGCTGTTCCTGGTCTACGCGCTGACCCTGATCCCCGGCCTGCTGGCCGGGGGACCTGCATCGGACCGCTTCGGGCGGCGCCGGGTGGTTCTGCCCTTCGTGGCGCTCTCGCCGCTGGCGACGCTGCTGTTCGTGCTCGGCCCGCACTCGCTGGCCATGATCACCGCAGGCCGGGCCCTGGGCGGCCTGTGCTCCGGCGTGGTATTCGGGTCGGCCACCGCCTGGGTCCAGGAGGTCTCGCCCAGCGACGGGCTGAGCGCGCGCCGGTCTGCTCTGGCCCTGACCGCCGGGTTCGGCCTCGGCCCCATCGTGGCGGCCGTGCTCGCACAGTGGGCGGGCGACCCGCTGGTCGTGCCGTACCTGCCGCATCTGGTCATCGGCGCCGCCGCCGCGCTGCTGCTGGCCGGCGTCCCGGACCCCCGGATCCCAGCCAACCCGACGCTGCCCGCGCGGGAGACAGCTGCGAGGAGGCGGCATTGGCCGCCAGCCGCGGTGCGCACCGCGCGGTTCTGGCTGGCCGTCGCCCCGGCCGGCCCGGTCGTGTTCGCCTCGGTGTCGCTGGCCATCGTGGTGCTGCCGGAGGAAGTCACCAGCGCCGGGTCACTTTCGGCAGGATACGCAGGCCTGATGACGGCGCTGTCATTCACGGCCGGGGTGCTGGTGCAGCCGCTGGCCCGGCGTCTGGCCGACCCGCTGACCGGGGCCGTGGCCGGGCTGGTCGCCGTGACGGCGGGGGCCGGCCTGGGCATTGCCGCGGTAGCTGCCTCCGGCCGGGTTCTCGCCGGGGCGGCCGCCGTGCTCCTCGGCCTGGCCTACGGCCTCTGCCTGGTCTCCGGACTCCGGCAGGCGGAGCACCTGGCCCCCGCCGACCAGCGCGGGGCCGTGATCGCCTGCTACTACGCCGTGGCCTACCTGGGCTTCGCGGCGCCGTACCTGGTGGACGGCCTGAGCGCGCTGGCGGGCCAGGTCGGCGCCTTCGTCCTGCTGACAACGATCTTTGCCCTGCTCACGCTCGTGACCGCGGGGTACGCGATCACTCTGCGGCGGCTGGGTGCCGGCGGTCCCGGGTACCGGTCCGCGATAGCTGACAGCCAGCCCGTTCGGGATCGTTAAAAATCTTTTCCGGCCTGGTGCCCGGTTCCTGTATTAAATCCCCGGGCCGGCTTCTCATCCTGTTACCGGGCGGACGTTGACGGCTGCCGCGTTTGTCGGTACATCTGGTCAGGTACTGCGCATTCTCGGCGGGGGATGGCGCTTACGCCTGGTTGCGGGACCAGGTGCGGTGCTGGGAGGGGATGCTCGATGACCGGGCCACCTATGGTGGGGGACGAGTTCGCTGGCTACCGGCTGCGCTCCGTACTCGGGCGCGGCGGGATGAGCGTGGTGTACCAGGCCGAGAACCCTCGCCTGGGCAGCGTGATCGCGCTGAAGGTGCTGGCTCCTGAGCTGGCTCACGACGATGTCTTCCGGGCCCGGTTCCTGGAGGAGTCCCGGATCGCGGCCTCGCTGAACCACCCCAACGTGATCCCCATCTACGACATGGGATCCAGCAACGGGCTGCTGTACATCGCGATGCGCTACGTCTCCGGCACCGACATGCGGCAGATGATCAAGAAGCGCGGCCGGATCCTGCCATCCACCGCCGTGTTCCTGACCGGCCAGGCCGCGCGGGCGCTCGACGCCGCGCACCGCAAAGGCCTGGTGCACCGGGACGTCAAACCCGGCAACCTGCTCGTCGAGCGGGGCGGTGATGACGACGATCCGGACCACGTCTACCTGGCCGACTTCGGCATCACCAAGCACGCGATGTCCCGCAGCGGGCTTACCTCGACGGGCCAGTTCGTCGGCACCATCGACTACGTGGCGCCCGAGCAGATCCGCGGCACCTCCGTGCTCGGGTCGGCCGACCAGTACTCCCTGGGCTGCGTGCTCTATGAATGCCTGACCGGCCGGGTGCCGTTCGAGAAGGACCTGGACGCGGCCATCATCTGGGCGCACGTCGAGGAGACACCCACCATGCCCACGGTGCTGCGGCCTGAGCTGCCGCCCGAGGTGGACGAGGTCTTCGGCCGGGTCCTGGCCAAGCGGCCCGGTGACCGCTACGCCAGCTGCCGCGATTTCGTCGAGGCCGCCCGCGCCGCTCTCGGTTTCGCGCCCGGTTTCGTGGCCGGCGCCTCGGCCGGATACACGCCTCCGTGGTCTCACGGAGCGGGACCCGAGGCTGGGTACGCCACCCCGGCACCGCCAGCCGCTGCCGTCACACCGCCGCCGGAGGCATTCTCCTGGGACCGCTTCGCCAGCCGGGCCCATCAGGCCGGGCCTGGCGCAGAACCGGCCGGGTCTGCCGCAGAGGCGGCCGGACCTGTCGCAGCAGCGGCCGGCCCGTCCGCCCGTCAGGGCACCCTGGCTTCCCACCGGCGGCAGGAGCCGGCCGGACTGCCCAGCGGTCCTCCGCCCGGCCCGCACGCCGGCTCACCGCCGCCTCCGGCCGGGCCGCCGGCTTCGCGGTCGCGGCGCAAGCTCATCCCCTGGATCGCGGCCCTGGCCGCCCTGGTCCTGATCGGCGCGGGCGTCGGCACCTGGGCCGCCCTGAGCAACGGCTCCGGGTCGCACGCGGCCGCCATGGCGTCGATGTCGGCCAAGGCCAAGGCCAAGCCGAAGACCAGCGCGCTGATGAACGCGCTGATGACCACCAACAAGAGCGCCGACGCGGCCGGCAAGCTGCCGCCGTCCACCTGCAAGCAGCAGGGGACGGCCATGGTCACCTGCAATGCCCCGTTCACTGGTATTTCGGCCGTCGTCTTCCAGACCTACCCGTCGCCGGGCGCGCTCTATAACGCGTACATAGCCAAGGTCAACACCCTGGCCGGCAGCTCGGCGTTCCGGCAGAACTTCAACGACTGCGGCCTGCAGCAGACCAACGGCGAGGTGAGCTGGAACCACAACTTCCAGCATCCGAAGACCTACACCGTCGATGAGATGGTCAAGGGCATGGTCCAGGACGAGCAGGCCGCGGGCCGGGTGTACTGCGACTTCACCGGCGGCCAGCAGTACTTCGTCTGGACCCAGAACGACGGCCACCTCATGGGCGTCGTGGCTGGGCCGGTGCACGAGGACGTGTGGAACTGGTGGGTTGATGTCCACCACAACATAGGCCTCGGCGGCTCGATGCCGATGAACATGTAGGTCCAGCGCGCCGGATCGGCCCGGCGGCTTGCCCCGGCTGTCGCCGTCACGGTTGACCTCACCGCAGCCGCACTCCTATTGACTTCGTGAATCTAGTTAATTATGAATAGATTCATGAATCTAACTCGTCTGGTCATCCTCGGCCTGCTGGCCGAACGGGGCCCGCGGCACGGCCACCAGCTGCGCCGCGACGCCGAGCAGGCCGAGGCGGACCGCTGGGCCGGCATCGCCGTCCGGTCGCTGAACCGGGAGCTGCGCGGGCTCGAGGCGGAGGGCCTGATCGAGGCGGTCCGTACCGAACAGGTCGGGCGCCGCCCTGAACGCACGGTGTTCGGGCTGACCAGCGAGGGGCGCCGCGAACTCGGGGTGCTCCGGCGGCAGGCCATCGGCCAGCTCGAATCTGGCCCGGACCCGCTCAGCGTGGTGCTGGTATTCGCCGGCACCGATGACCCGGCCGGACTTGCCGCCCAGCTCGCCCGGCGTAAGCAGGCTTTGCTGGCCAAGGCGGCCGAGCTGGCTGCCGAGCGGGAGCGCGGCGAGGCGCAGGGTTACCTGCGTCCGGAGGTCTCGCCGCTGCAGGCCGCGTCGTTCCGCCGGGCCGAGATCCGCGTCGCCGCCGAACTGGCCTGGCACGAGGAGTGCGAGGGGCTCCTCGTTCCAGCCTGACCCGTGACCGCCGCCGCGGCCCGCACACGGCTGGGCGCCCTGGCCTGCCCTGCCTTCGCCCGGCTGCTGTCCGGCCAGCTCGTCACGGCCATCGGCACCCAGATGAGCAACACAGCGGCGGCGTGGGTGCTGTACCGGCAGACGCACTCCGCGGCGGCGTTGGGCCTGCAGGGGCTGTGCTTCTCATTGCCCATCGCGGTCCTGCCCCTGCTGACCGGGGTCCTGGCCGACCGGTTCAGCCGGACGGCCCTGGTCAAAGCCACCCTGGCCGCCGAGGCCGCGCAGGCCTTCGCGCTGGCCGCGCTGGCCAGCGCCGGGACGCTGCGGCCGTGGATGCTCTACCTGGCCGCGGTGGCCGACGCCGGCCGCCTGGCCGTCAGCATCCCTGCGGCCAGCGCCCTGGTGCCGAACGTCGTGCCATCTCCTGTCCTGCTCAGCGCTCTGGCCCTGTCCAGCAGCACATGGAGCTCATCGGCGATGATCGGGCCGGCCCTGGCCGGCGCCCTGCTGGCGGCCGGTCCCGCCGTGGTCTTCGCCCTCAACGGGACCTGCAC
>JBAPYC010000967.1:0-16593 GCA_049284535.1 Streptosporangiaceae bacterium | reverse complement strand
CGCATCGGCCTGGTTATCGGCCGCCATCTGGGCCGCATCGGTCGCGTAGAGGAAACTCATGGCCGACTTCGCCGTCGCCAGCGCCTCCTGCGGACTGGCAAACGCCGGGGCCTGCTGCGCCATCCGTGTCACCTCCTCCCGGGATGCTCGCGATCCAGCGGATCGACTCCTCTCCTCCGGCGGCTAACAGCGGCCGGTCTGGCTTTGATCTACTAGCTCGACATTAACAGGCACCTCTGACATTTTGAGGAACTCATAATCGGAAACTCTGGTAACAAAGGCCACATAACAATTCAGAGGCGCATCGAGTCCAGGCGTGGCAGCCTCGGCGTATGCGGGATCTGCGGATCGAGCCGTGCCAGACGGAACACCTGGACCTGCTGGAGGCAGGAATGCCGTCCGGTCCTTCGCGATTCCACCACGGCCGCCTGGCCCGGCAGGAGCAGGGCGTGAGCACCTACCTGATCGCCTGGATAGCTGACGTGCCACATGGCCACGCCGAGGTGCGGTGGGACGGCGGGAACGCGTCCGAGGTCACGAGCCGCTTCCCGGGCTGCGTGATGATCAACGCGCTCGACGTGTGGCCCGCGCCGATGCGCTCACACGGCATCGGCACCGCGCTGATCTGCGAGGCCGAGCGGCAGGCCCAGATTCGCGGGTTCGGCCGGATCGGGCTCGGGGTGGCCGACGACAATCCGCGGGCGGCCGCCCTGTACTTGCGGCTCGGGTACGGGGAGAGCGGCTGCCGTTACCCGGACCGGTACGAAGTCGTTGATGACACGGGCACGTGCCGGATCATCACCGAACCGTGCCGGTTCCTCGTCAAGGAGCTCCACGCCAGCCAGACATCCCGGGAGCGGAGCTAGTCAGGGATCAGACGGGTTCGGCCAGGTTAACGGTGTTGCCGTCGGGGTCCAGGATGTGGGCGACACGCTGGCCCCAGGGCATTTCGTTCGGCGGCCCGAGGACGCGGCCGCCCAGTACCTCCACATGTTCGAGCAGGCCCTCTACGGTCCCCACCCCGAGGTCTGCGACATTAATGTTGAGCAGGATCCGCTGCGGGGCCGCGATGTCAGCGTCCCCGTCGGCCACCACGCCGAGCTCGGCGTTGCCGATCTGCAGCCCCACGTAAAATGCGGGGCCATCTTCGGGCACGCGCGATGTCTCGACAGCCCCGAACAGCGCCTTGTAGAAGGCCAACAGCAGGGGCAGGCTCGGAGTGACGATGACCGGCTGAAGGGTGCTGGGCACGCCAATGCCCTACCCGCGGTGCGCCCGGGCATGTGTGCACGAACCCGAAAGGACGGCGATGACGTGAACCCGCTGGCCGAGTGGGGCCAGCCGGCGCGGGTCCTGAGGGCTAGTCAGGAAGCCTGGCCCGAGTCGGGGCTGGGCCGGGACTTGGGCACGGGCAGCGGCTCGCCGGTCAGGGTGGAGGCATAACCGATTCGGTGTCGTCCTCCTCATCCTCTTCCTCGATCTCGTCCTCGTCATACAGATGGCCGCCGACGTAGTAATCCCGCTCGGCGGGGTCCAGCCAGTCCTCCTCATCGCCGGAATCGTCGAGGTAGGCGCCGCTGGTATAGCGGTCGGCCCGTCCGGCCCGGCGGGACGCAGGCAGGTTCCCGCCGGGCCGGGCTGACGACTTTGGCAGCTTCGGCAAAGTAGCGACATAGCGCTCCCCCGACGGCGCGATCCAGATCACGGTGCCCGGGCCCGTCCGGCTGAGCTTCCAGCCTGGTGGCAGCTCAGCCCGGCCGGCCTCGATGTCGGCGACCCAGCGGGCCAGCGCTCTGGGACCCGCATCCTCACCGTCTTCCTCTACGGCGAGACCGAGAAAGTAGTCGTCCAGCAGCAGGCGCTCCAGGTCATTAGGTTCGAACATGATCCAACTCCGTTCCGAACAGTCGAATTTCTGTTCAATCGGAGGGTAACAACGACCACTGACATTTCGGCCGCCACGCGGTCAGGTCCCGGTCGGATGCCAGACGGTCTTGGTTTCCAGGTAGGCGTGCATGCGGTCCAGCCGTGGGGTCGCCGTCCAGTCCTCGTCGCGCGCCCGGACAACCCGCTTGAGGTTGTCCGCCGCGGCCACGGCCAGCTCGCCGACGAGGCTGGCGGAGGCGCCGGTGAGGTCGATGGCGTTGACGTCCATGTGAGAGGCGAGCCAGGGGGCGATCTCGGCCGTGCGCCCGGTCAGCACGTTGATCACGCCGCCGGGCACGTCCGAGGTGGCGAGCACCTCCGACAGCGACACCGCGGGCAGCGGGAAGCGCTCGCTGGCCAGCACGACCACGGTGTTGCCGCTGACCACCGCGGGAGCGGCCACTGACACGAAGCCGAGCAGGCTCGAGTCCTGCGGGGCGAGCACCGCCACCACGCCGGCGGGCTCGGGCAGGGAAAAGTTGAAGTAGGGCCCGGCTACCGGGTTCGCGCTGCCGCGGACCTGGGTGATCTTGTCGGACCAGCCGGCGTACCAGACCCAGCGGTCGATAGCCGCGTCCACCACGGCCTCGGCCTGCCGCGCGGCCAGTCCCTCCGCCGCCCGGACCTCGGCCGTGAACTGCGCCCGGCGGCCCTCGAGCAACTCAGCCACCCGGTAGAGCACCTGGCCGCGGTTGTAGGCGGTCGCACCGGACCAGCCGGCGAATGCCTTGCGCGCGGCCGAAACCGCATCCCGAGCGTCCTTGCGCGAGGCCAGCGCGGCGTTAGCCAGGAACCCGCCCTTGTGGTCGGTCACCACGTAGGACCTTCCGCTCTCCGAGCGGGGGAAGGCCCCGCCGATGTACAGCTTGTAGGTCTTGCGCACGGCCAGCCTAGCGGGGGCAGCAGCGTCAGACATCGAGGTACGCCTCCAGGCCGTGCCGGCCGCCTTCGCGGCCGTAGCCGGATTCCTTGTAACCCCCGAACGGGGATGCCGGGTCGAACTTGTTGAACGTGTTGGCCCACACGACCCCGGCTCGCAGCCGGGAGGCCATCCACAAGATCAGCGAGCCCTTGTCGGTCCAGACCCCGGCCGACAGGCCGTACGGGGTGTTGTTAGCCTTCTCCACCGCCTCGGCCGGAGTGCGGAAGGTCAGCACCGACAGCACCGGCCCGAAGATCTCCTCACGCGCGATGCGGTGGGCCTGGGACACGCCGGTGAAGACCGTGGGCGGGAACCAGAAACCCCTGTCCGGCAGCTCGCACGGCGGCGACCAGCGCTCGGCGCCCTCGGCCTCGCCAACGTCGGACAGCTCACGGATCTTGGCCAGCTGGGCCGCGGAGTTGATGGCGCCGACGTCGGTGTTCTTGTCCAGCGGGTCGCCCACCCGCAGGGTGGCCAGCCGCCGCCGCAGCGACGCCAACACCTCATCCTGCACCGATTCCTGAACCAGCAGCCGCGAGCCTGCGCAGCAGACATGGCCCTGGTTGAAGAAGATGCCGTTGACGATGCCCTCGACGGCCTGGTCCACCGGCGCGTCCTCGAACACGATGTTGGCGGCCTTGCCGCCCAGCTCCAGGGTCAGCTTCTTGCGCAGCCCGCCGTCTCGGGAGTCGATAGCGCAGGCCCGGGCGATCTGGATGCCCACCTCGGTCGAGCCGGTGAAGGCCACCTTGTCCACGCCGGGATGGGTGACCAGCGCCCGGCCGGTCTCCCCCGCCCCGGTGACGATGTTGACCACGCCCGGCGGGAGGTCGGCCTGCTGGCAGATCTCCGCGAAGGCCAGCGCGGTCAGCGGCGTGGTCTCGGCGGGCTTGAGCACCACCGTGTTACCGCAGGCCAGGGCCGGGGCGATCTTCCAGGCCAGCATGAGCAGCGGGAAGTTCCACGGGATGACCTGACCGGCCACGCCGAGCGGGCGCGGCGCCGGGCCGTAGCCCGCGTACTCCAGCTTGTCGGCCCAGCCCGCGTGGTAGAAAAAGTGCGCCGCGACCAGCGGGATGTCGACGTCGCGTGATTCGCGGATCGGCTTGCCGTTATCCAGCGACTCGAGCACAGCAAGCTCACGGGCCCGTTCGGCAACGATCCGGGCGATGCGGAACAGGTACTTGGCCCGTTCGGTCCCCGGCATCACTGACCAGGTCTGCTCGTAGGCTTGCCGGGCCGCGGCGACCGCGCGGTCCACGTCGGCCGGGCCGGCCTCGGTGACCTCGGCCAGCACCTCCTCGGTGGCCGGCGAGATCGTCTTGAACATCCCGCCGTCTGTCCCCGGGACGAACTCGCCGTCGATGAACAGCCCGTAGGACTCCCGCAGCGAGACGACGGACCGCGACTCCGGGGCAGGCGCGTACTCGAACTTTGCCATGTCAGTCCAGCGTGAAGTAGGGCAGGGCAATCGCTGCCCTGCGGCAGGTCTTCGGCAATGCTTCTGACCTGCGCTTTCTCGTCTCAACAATTCTCATCGTAGCTGGCATCTTCTCGCAGCGATGTGCCCCCATTGTGCCCTGCACCTACCATGAGTCGATACAACATCCGGTCCACGCCTGGTCCGCGCCCACGGGCCTCTTCGTCCCGGACTGCCGGCTCGCCCTTGCTCGCGGTCGAACGCTACGGCTTCCCGGTCAGGGCCGGTCACCCGGGGTCTGGTGCGCCTCGGCTGCCCTTTGGCCCGGAGACGGCATACGTGGCGCAGCCATGGGAGAACTGCCATATGAGCGATCAAGATCTGGCCGGGCAAGCGGTCGAACGCTGGCTCTGGTCCGGGCGCCGCACTCGCCTCATGTTCTCTGCCGCGATCGGCGTCATAGCCGGGGCACTCACAGCGACGTTCGGGAGTTGGACCTACGCCCCCGCCGTCGGCTGGGACGCAATGGCCATCGTCTTTACCGGGACAGTCTGGGTGGGCATCTGGCCGATGTCCGCAGAGATGACTGCTGCGCGAGCGACGAGGGAAGATCCCGGCAGGGCGGTGAGCGATGTCCTTATCCTGTCCGCGTCCGTGGCCAGCCTCGGAGCGGTCGGCATTGTGCTGGTCGGCGCCCATGCTGCGCACGGTGTGGCACAGGGCTTGCTTGCTGGCCTGGGCCTGCTGAGCGTCGCGGTGTCCTGGCTGACCGTCCACACGATCTTCGTGCTGCGCTATGCGCTTCTGTACTATCTCGATCCCGTGGGCGGCGTCGACTTCAATTCGGACGAGAGGCCCTGTTACCGCGACTTCGCCTATCTCGGGCTCACGATCGGGATGACCTTCCAGGTCGCGGATACCGACCTGAAGGCCACGGACCTCCGCGCGACCGCTCTCCGGCACGCCTTGCTCTCCTACCTGTTCGGCTCCGTCATCCTGGCAGCTACCGTCAACCTGATTGCCGGACTGGGCAGCTTATACGCAAGCGGCGCCCGTGATGTTGTCCGGTATGGCGGCATGCCGGCCGCGGGGCTAGTCCGGCCCCTGTGTCTGCAACGGATTTCGCTCCGCCTCAGCCTGGTGGTCCCGACCGTGAATAGCGTGTTTGGCCCGCGCTACGTCTGACCCTCCGCTTGGTGGTCAGCATCGGGGGCGTGTCGAGCGGAGAGCATCCGTAGCAGGATCATGACCGTCCTGTGAGGTCCAGATAGGTACTGCGGGCTCAGCGCCGGGGTGGGGCGGTGCTCCTGCGGATGACGAGCTGCGTTGGCACGGTGATGGCCCGTTCGACCTCTTCGCCGCGCAGCAAGCCCAGGACCATCCGGGCGGCGAGCACGCCCTGCTGGAAAACGGGCTGCCGTACCGTGCTCAGGTCGGTCAGCTCGGCGAGGGGATGGTCATCGATGCCGATGACCGAGATGTCTTCCGGTACCCGGAGCCCCACGCGGCGGATGGTCCGGATGGCTCCGAGGGCGACTTCATCGGAGTGGGCGAAGACGGCGGTCGGCGGCTCGCGGAGCCCGAGTAGCTTGGCCATGGCGTCGGCCCCCTCGTTACCTCCCCAGTCCACCGTGACGACGAGATCGTCGTCGACGGCGATGCCTGCGTCGCACAGGGCCGAGGTGTAGGCCTGTGAGCGGCCGGGTCGGGTGGGCCAGCCGAGCTGGTCGGGGTCGACGGCCGCGATCATAGCGATGCGGCGGTGGCCGAGAAAGATCAGGTGGTTTACGGCCTGCCGGGCGGTCTCCTCATCGTCGATGCAGACGTAGGGATAGGGGGCAATCTGGCCGCCGGCCGCGACGATGCTGACGCCCATGAGTTCGAGCCGTTGCCGTTCGAGCTCGGTCACGGGGAAGGCGAGCGTGACGAGTGCGTCGACTTTGCGCCGCGCCGGGAGGCGGTGGAAGAAGTCCCGCCTGTCTTCGGCGTCGCCGACGTGGTAGAGCAGCACGTCCAGGTCCGCATCGCGGAGCACTGCTTCCAGCCCTTCAAGGAGGGCGGCGAAGAACCACCGCGACATGTGCGGTACTACCAGGGCGACTCTTCTGGTCGACCCACCGGACAGGCGGGAAGCCTCCGGCGACACCACATAGGACAGCTGCGCGGCAACGGCCAGCACCCGTTCCCTGGTAGCTGCCGCGACGCCGGGCGCGTTGTTCAGCGCCCGTGATGTCGTTGCCATCGACACGCCGGCGATGCGGGCGATGTCGGTCATGTTGACCTTCTCGGGAGCCGACGTCACACCTGCAAATATACCGTGTCTGAAAACGTTTCCAAGAAGGCGTCACTCCGGGTTCGCCCGGACCTCCACGTCAATGCTGATGGGTGCCGCTGGCTGCCTAGCTCTTCAGGGGTCAGGCTCACCGTGTCTTCGGGAAACGCGGCCGGATCCGCGAAAACCTGAAGGTATGTGACCCTTGACACACTTTTGGGACGGGTCTACGTTCTGGTTGGAAACGTTTCCATCCCAATGCGGCCGCAGCTGCGGCCGGGGCTGGTGTCTGCTACGGGTCGGCCGCGAAGTTCGCCGACCCCGTAACAACGGCAACTCACCACGGATCGTGGAGGAGACGATGATGTTCCACCGCACAGGTACCCGGCCGGCGCCTCCCATTACCGGGCCGGTGCTTGGGCGCCGGACGGCGATGAAGGCACTCGGGCTCGGAACGGCCGCGCTCGCCGTACCCGGTCTGGTCGCTGGCTGTTCCTCCTCGTCGGGCGAGCGCACGCACATCGTGCTGGCGGAGACGAAACCCGAGGTCATTCCGTACTTCGACAATCTGGTCGCGAAATTCAACGCGAGCCAGAAGTCCATCTCGGTGACGCACGACTCCACCTCAAGCCTCATCGCGGAATTCGTGCGTGGCGATCCGCCCGACATCGACTGCGACAACTACAACCTGACCACGTCCATCTTTGTCGCACGGGGCGTGCTGGCCAACCTGGCCAGCTTGCCGCAGGCCAAGACCATCGAGCCGAACATCCAGGCTCTGGTCACCCAGTACGCCTCGTACAACGGGGAAACGAATGTCCTGCCGTACTCGGTGGCCGCCGAGGGAGTCATCTATAACCCGGACCTGTTCGACAAAGTCGGGATCTCCTCCGTTCCCACCACCTGGACCGAGTTCCTGTCGGCCTGCGAGAAGTTCAAGTCCGCGAACATCACGCCGGTCTACCAGACCTACGGTGACACCTGGACGACGCAGCAGGGCCTGTTCGATTACACCACCGGCGGCATGATCGACGTCGCGGCGTTCTACAAGCAGCTCTACGCCGAGGGCACCAACCTCGGTCCTGACTCGCCGGTGTCCTTCGAGAAGGATTTCACTCCGGCCTGCCAGAAGATGCTCAGCCTGCCGCCATATTTCAACGACAACGCCATCTCCAAGAAATACGCCGACGGCAACACTGCCTTCGCGGCCGGGCAGGCCGGGATGTACATGCAGGGGCCGTGGGCTGTCGGCGAGATCCAGGCGATCAATCCCAAGGTCAAGATGGGCACGTTCCCCATGCCCGTCACCGACGACGCGTCCCAGACCAAATGCCGGGCCAACCTCGACCTGGCCATCTGGCTGCCGCGATCGCAAGGGGCCACGCAGCGCGCAGCCGCCATCAAGTTCCTTGATTACCTCATGCAGCCGAGCATCATGAATGCGTACAACCAGGCCAATCTCGCCTTCTCACCCCTCAAGGGCGCTCCGCCGCAGAAAAGCCCGCTGGTCTCCGGCCTGCAGAAATACGTCAGTTCGGGCGCTTTTTACCAGGGTGCGGGCACCTACGTGCCGCTCACTATCCCGGTCGGGAACTTCATCCAGGAAATGATGCTGACCGGCAACGTCAGCGGATTCACCTCATCGATGGACGGCGCTTTCAGGCGCCTGGCCATACGGACCTCGGCATGAACCGCCCGAGCAGCAGATCCAGGAGGCAGCCATGACCGCGACCTCAGCACCCTCCGGCGGCGGACCCAAAAACCCGCTTGGCACGCTGAAGAGAATCCTCTTCCCGGTGGCGCCGGCGTACCTGTTGATGGTCATCCCGGCGATCGTCCTCTTCACCTTCTTCATCATTTATCCCGCGATTCAGGGGATGTTCTACAGCTTCACGAACTACGTTGGGTACGGAACCTTCCATTACATCGGATTCGCAAATTACAAGGCCGCGTTCGGCGACCCGACCATCCGGGACTCCTACGGGTTCACGCTGCTCTTCGCGGTCGTAGCGTGCGTCGTCACCAACGTGGTCGCACTGGCCCTGGCGATCGCGCTGAACGCCAAGATCAAATGGCGGACCGGGATGCGCACGGTTTTCTTCATGCCCCTGGTCCTGTCGGGTCTGATCGTCTCCTACATCTTCACCTTCATCATCTCCACGTCGGTCCCGATCATCTCGGCGGCGATCCATTTCGCCCCGCTGGAGAGCAACATCCTGGCTAATCAGCACCTTGCCTGGCTGGGCGTTGTCTTCGTCGCGTCCTGGGTTGCCATCCCGGGCGCGATCATCATCTTCCTGGCCGGGCTGACCGGCATCCCGACAGAGGTGTACGAAGCGGCTTCGATCGACGGGGCGAGCGCGTGGACGAAATTCCGGCACATGACCTTCCCGCTGCTTTTCTCCTTCCTCGTCATCAACACCATCCTGAGTTTCAAGAACTTCCTCAACGTGTACGACATCGTGGTCGGCCTGACCGGCGGCGGTCCGGGTACTGCCACCACCAGCGTGGCGCAGACCATCTTCAGCGGCTTCTTCAACGGTGACTATGCCTACCAGATGGCCAACGCGGTCATCTTCTTCCTGATCACACTGCTCTTCGCGGTCTTCCAGCTAGGTGTCATCCGGCGCCGAGGAGGGGGTCTGTAATGGCCACCGAGGTAAGCACCACCACCCCAGTCGTCGCGGCGCCGCGAATCCGGACGCACCGGAGACGCCCCGTCCCTGAGGGCGGCCGGGTCAACTGGGGGCTGACGATCATCCTCGCGATCGTCTCCCTGATCGTCATCCTCCCGCTGTACTTCGCCATCGCCATGGCGCTGAAGTCGCCGGCTCAGACCGGCACCGGCACCGGTTTCAACTTCCCCTGGCCGATTAAGTGGGGGAACTTCCGGGCCGCCTGGGACCTGACCGATACCCCGCTCGCAGCCTCGATGAGCCTGCTGATCACGGTGATCGCCGTGGTCGGGGAAATCTTCGTGAGCGCGCTGGCAGCGTGGGCGATCGTGCGTAACTGGGGCCACTGGCAGTTCCGCGTGACGTTCGGCTACCTGATGATCGCCCTTTTCATCCCGTTCCCGGTCGTCGCGCTGCCACAGGTCAAATTGATGGCCGCGGTCGGCCTGGATAACCCGTTCGGTGTCGCGATCCTGCACATCCTGTTCAACCTCGCGTTCAACGTGCTGCTGTTCTCGGCCTTCATCCGGGGCATCCCGGTTGAGCTTGAGGAGAGCGCGCGGCTAGACGGCTGCACGACCTGGCAGACCTTCCGCAGGATCGTGCTGCCGCTGCTGGCGCCGATCAGCGCCACCGTGGGCATCTTCGCCTTCCTGCAATCCTGGAACGACTTCATGATGCCGCAGCTGATCACGGCGAACCCGAAGTTCCAGACCCTCCCGGTGGTCCAGTACCTGTTCCAGGACCAGTTCACCACGAACATCAACGTGGCCTTCGCGTCGTATCTCATGGCCCTGCTCCCGACCCTGGTCGCCTTCCTCATCGCGCAGCGCTGGGTCGTCAGCGGAATCATGCGAGGCTCGATCAAGTAGAGCGGGAAGACCGGACTGAGGAAGTCCCGCCCACCCGGACATGGAGAAACGCCGCCATGGAGATGTCATCGCCCCCCGCCTCCGCCAATTCCGAATGGTGGCGGCAGGCCGTGGTGTACCAGATCTACCCGCGCAGCTTCGCCGACTCCGACGGGGACGGCCTGGGCGACCTCCGGGGGATCATCTCCCGGATCCCGTACCTGACCTCACTCGGCATCGACGCCGTCTGGCTCAGCCCGTTCTACCCGTCCGCCCTCGCGGACGGCGGGTACGACGTGGACGACTACCGCGATGTCGATCCGCGCCTCGGCACGCTCGCCGATTTCGACGAGATGACAGAAAGGCTGCACGCCGACGGGATCAAGGTCATCGTCGACATCGTCCCGAACCACACCTCCAGCCGGCACGCCTGGTTCCGCGAGGCCCTGGCCGCCGGGAAGGGATCACCGGCCCGGGACCGGTATATCTTCCGCGACGGGCAGGGACCGGGCGGGGCGGAGCCGCCTTCGGACTGGGACTCGATGGGTGGCGGGTCGGCTTGGACCCGCGTCGCCGACGGGCAGTGGTACCTGCACCTGTTCACCGCGGAGCAGCCGGACCTGAACTGGGCGAACCGCGAGGTCCGGGACGACTTCCTGGCGACGCTGCGGTTCTGGTCCGACCGCGGGGTGGACGGGTTCCGTGTAGACGTGGCGCACGGACTGGTGAAGAACCTGGTGGAGCCGCTTGCCGCCAAGGCGCGGCTGGCTGATACGTCGCTTCCCCCGGGCGCCCACCCGTTCTGGGACCGCGATGAGGTGCACGACATCTACGCCGAATGGCGCCGGGTTTTCAACGAGTACGACCCCCCGCGGACCGCCGTCGCCGAAGCGTGGGTGGACCGGTCCCGGCGCCACCGGTACGCCAGCCCCGAAGGACTGGGCCAGGCCTTCAACTTCGACCTGCTGGACGCAAACTGGGATGCCGGGCAGTTCCGCAGCACCATCACCGATAGCCTCGCCGAGGCCCAGCAGCAGGGAGTATCCACCACCTGGGTGCTGTCGAATCACGACGTGGTCCGGCACGCCACCCGCTACGGGCTGCCCCCGGAAAGCCAGGGCAACCGCCAGAACGCCCGGACGTGGCTGCTCAGCGACGGCACCTCACCCGCCCTGGATCGCGGACTCGGCCTCCGCAGAGCCCGCGCGGCCATCCTGCTGATGCTGGCCTTGCCCGGTTCGGCGTACCTGTACCAGGGAGAGGAACTCGGCCTGCATGAAGTCGGGAATCTTCCTCCGGAGCGTCTCCAGGATCCGGTGTTCTGGCGATCCGGCGGGGAGGACAAGGGCCGCGACGGCTGCCGCGTCCCGCTGCCATGGACCGCCGACGGCCCATCATTCGGCTTCGGAACCGGTCCGGCCCATCTGCCGCAGCCAGCCTGGTTTGGCCTGGCCAGCGTCGAAGAGCAGGAGCACGACCCGTCCTCCACCTTGAATCTCTACGGGCAGGCGCTCAGGTGGCGCCGCAAGCTGCAGACCACGGAGAGCTTCGAATGGATAGCAGACACCAGCGGGCAGGTCGTGCACTTCGGGCGGCCAGGAGGCTGGCGATCGGTTACCAACTTCGGCGCCGATCCCGTGCCGCTGCCGCAGGGAACCGTCATCCTGGCCAGCACCGCCCTCGACGGCGGCCAGCTGCCCCACGACACCACCGCCTGGCTCCTGCTGCCCGGAGGGAAGCCCCCCACGAACGGGCACACTCCCTGAACCAGGCGCGGCCAGGTCGCCTTCGGCGAACCGGCCCGCCGCGGCGCGCCGCATAGGGCGGCTAACTGCGCGGCCTGGGGCACCTTGGTCTGTACCCGCGCCGGCCTCCTCGGTCAGCCACAGCCCGGAGACGGAAGCGCTCTCTGCCTTCTCACAGCCCGGAAATCGATTTATGCATGCCGCGGGAAGTTGTCGCTGAATTGGAAGAACACGAACCGAAGATCGTCACATGGACGGTCGCAGGGTCACGTCGAGCATGTAGTCACCGCCGCTGCCGCGATATGAAGGCCATGCTTAAGCTGCCTATCAGCCGGGCTCAGCCTCGCCAAGGTCGCTGCCTGCCTTGGCGACACGAAGCAAGTTGTCCTGGCCACCTACGTGCACTTCATGCCCGACGACGACCGCGCCCGGGAGATCATGAATGCGTTCTTCGCGCCGACCCGGGACGGTGCCGACCGTGCCCCATGTGCCCTCATTGTGCCCGGTGGCCGCCATGAGTAGGCATCTTAGCTGGTCAGAGTACTGCCGCGTCAGTCAAGCGTGAAGTAGTCGGGACCGGAGTAGCGGCCGGTCAGCATCCTGGTCCGCTGCATGAGCAGGTCGTTGAGCAAGCTGGAGGCGCCGAGCCGGAACCACTGGGGATCCAGCCAGTCCTCCCCCGCCGTCTCGTTGACCAGGACCAGGTAGCGGAGGGCGTCCTTGGCCGTGCGGATGCCGCCGGCCGCCTTGACCCCGACCTGGCGGCCGTGGCTATCGGCGAAGTCGCGGACGGCCTCGAGCATGACCAGGGTCACCGGGAGCGTCGCGGCCGGGCTGACCTTGCCGGTCGAGGTCTTGATGAAGTCCGCGCCGGCCAGCATGGCCAGCCAGGAGGCGCGCCGGACGTTGTCCAGGGTGACCAGCTCGCCCGTTTCCAGGATCACCTTCAGGTGCGCCGCGCCGCCGCAGGCGTCGCGTACCGCCGCGATCTCATCAAAGACCAGCTGATAGTCCCCGGCCAGGAAGGCACCACGGTCGATCACCATGTCGACCTCATCCGCGCCCGCCGCGATAGCGGACTTCACGTCGGCCAGCTTGACCTCGCCGCTAGCCCGGCCGCTGGGAAACGCGGTCGCCACGCTGGCCACGTGCACGCCGCTGCCCGTCAGTTCGGCCGCGGCCACCTGAGCCAGGTCCGGGTAGACGCATACCGCGGCGACCATGGGCACGGTCGGGTCGGCCGGGTCCGGCCGCCTGGCCTTGGCGCACAGGGCGCGGACCTTGCCCGGTGTGTCCTGCCCCTCCAGCGTGGTCAGGTCGATCATCGAGATCGCGGCGTCCAGTGCCCACTGCTTGGCCGAGGTCTTGATCGACCGGCTGGCCAGCATGGCGGCCCGCGCCTCCGCCCCCACCTGGTCCACGCCGGGCAGGCCGTGCAGGAACCCGCGCAGCTCAGGGACGGCCTGCGTCGGTGCGCTCATCGGCAACTCCCTTCCTGTAGGCCATTCTTACCCAGGGCCACAACCGGCTGGTCCGGGCGGCCGGTGCGTCAGCCCAGGGCCGGCCAGCCCAGGGCTGGTTCAGCGCAGCGCCGCCTCGATCACGCGGCCTAGGGCGAGGAGCCGTTCCTCGCTCCCGGCCGGGCCGATGATCTGCAAAGACGCGGGCAGCTTGGCGGGCCAGTCGGTGCCCTCCGGAACCGCCCCGTCTGGCAGCGCATCCTCCGGGACCGGCACGGGCAGGGCCAGTGCGGGCAGGCCGGTCAGGTTGGCCGGGGCGGTGAGCCGGGTAAGGGACCGGGAGCGCTGGCCGACGATCGCCGGCGGCCCGATCAGCGTCGGCATAACCAGGAACGGGTGGCGTTCCAGCTGGGCGCTGAACCAGTCCCGCACCTGCTGGCGGACCTGGTTGGCTGCGGCCTCCTCGTCCGGCGTGATCTCGGCGGCCTCGCTCATGTTGGCCCGGATCTGCGGGCTGAGCTGGTCGGCGAACGGGAGCAGGTGCTGGTTGGCCTGGTAGCCCTCGACGTCGATGAGCAGGTTAGCGGCCTGGTTCGCGGCCTGCAGGTCGAACGGATCCACCTCGGTGACCTGCAGGCCAGCCGCGGCCAGGGCAGCGTCGACGGCCGCGTCCACGGCCGGGTCGGCATCGGCTCTGATCCGCCCGGCCTGCCGCGGCGGCTCGCCCGGGACAGCCGTGAACCCGGGATCGATCAGGCGCAGGCCCAGCTCCACCGCGGCCACGTCCACACCGAGCGGGCCCACCGTGTCCAGCGAGGGGGCCAGCGGGTAGACGCCATCCAGCGGGATGCGGCCCCAGGTCGTCTTCAGGCCGGTCACCCCGCAGCAGGCCGCGGGGATCCGGACCGAGCCACCGGTGTCGGTGCCCAGCGCCGCGTCGGCCTCCCCACGGGCTACGGCCACCGCCGAGCCGCTCGAGGAGCCGCCGGGCAGCCGGTCCGGGGCGAGCGGGTTCACCGGCGTGCCCGACCACGGGTTCGCCCCGCCCGCGGACCAGCACAGCTCGGTCAGGTTGGTCTTGCCCACGATCCTGGCGCCGGCCCGGCGGGCCGCCGTCACCACAGGGGCGTCCCGTTCCGCCGGGCGCGCCCGCTCGGCCACGGCCTGGCAGCCGGCCGTGGTCGGCAGGCCAGCCATGTCGATGCAGTCCTTGACCGCGAGCCGCGGCCCGTCGCCGGAGGCGTCCAGCCGCACAATCCAGGTGGAATCCATGCCTTGATTGTCCCAGCAACGGGGCGGAACCAAGAAGTCACGGAAGTTTCGCCTGGAAGACACGGCGGCTGTGATGCCGCGATCGGTTGATATCGCACCTTGTGCTTATGAGGGTCGCGATCATCACCGAATCCTTCCCGCCCGATCTGAACGGTGTCGCCCACAGCGTCTTGCGCGTCGCCGAACTTCTGGCCCGCTACGGCCACCACCCGCTGGTCATAGCGCCCCAGCCGTCACGCCGCACCCCGGCGCCGGCCTCGTTCGATTTCCCCGTCGTCCGCGTCCCGGCCGTGCCGCTGCCGGGGTACCCGGGCTTCCGGCTGGGCCTGCCCGGTGGCCGGGTCCGGGCCGCGCTGACCGAGCACCGGGCCGAAGTCGTGCATCTGGCCAGCCCGGCGGTGCTGGGCGCCCACGGCGCCGCCGTGGTCCGCCGGCTAGGCCTGCCCGCGGTCGCGGTCTACCAGACCGACCTGCCCGCCTACGCCCGTGCCTACCACCTCACCGGGGCGGGCGAGGCGTTCGCCTGGCGCTGGCTGCGTGCCATTCACAACAGCGCCGCGCGTACGCTGGCGCCCTCCACCGTCACCGCGACCGGCCTGCTCGGCCGGGGCATCGGCAACGTCTGGCTATGGGGCCGGGGGGTGGACACCGAGCGGTTCGACCCGGCCCGCCGGAGCCCCGCGCTGCGGGCCGAGCTGGCGCCCGGCGGCGAGGTGCTGGCCGGCTACGTCGGCCGTCTGGCCACCGAGAAGCGGGTCGACCTGCTGGCCGGTGTCGCCCGGCTGCCCGGGGTCCGGCTGGTCGTCGTGGGTGGCGGCCCGGCCGCGGCAGCGTTGCGCCAGCAGATGCCGCAGGCCCTGTTCCTAGGCGAGCGCCGGGGGGATGAGCTGGCGGACATCTACGCCAGCCTGGACGTCTTCGTGCACAGCGGGCCGTATGAGACGTTCGGCCAGACGCTGCAAGAGGCCGCGGCGAGCGGGCTGCCGGTGATCGCGCCGGCCGCCGGCGGCCCGCTGGACCTGGTGGCGGACGGCACGACCGGATTCCTGGTCCCGCCGTCGGACGCGGACGCGCTCATCGCCGCGGTGACCCGGCTGGCGGCCGACCCGGACCGGCGGGCGAAGTTCGGCCAGGCCGGGCGGCGTAAGGTCCTGGGTCGCACCTGGCCCGCCCTGACCGAGGAGCTGATCGGGCATTACGCCGCTGTGCTGGGCACCACGGCCCGGCCAGCCAGGGTCCGGACATGAGGATCGTCCGGCTGGCCAACTACGTGGCCCCGCACTCCGGCGGCCTGCGCACCTCGCTAGCCGAACTCGGCGCCGGTTACCTGGCCGCGGGACACGAGCCGGTTCTGATCGTCCCGGGCGACCGGGACAGCGACGAGCTGACCGCCCAGGGCCGGGTCATCACGCTGCGGGCGCCGCGGCTGCCGTTCACCGGCGGGTACCGCGCGCTGTGGCGCCGGCGGCGGATCGAGAGCTTGCTGGCCGGACTGCGCCCGGACACGATCGAGGTGTCGGACCGGACCACGCTGCGCTGGACCGGGCGGTGGGCCCGCCAGCACGGGGTGCCCGCGATCATGGTCTCGCACGAGAGCATCACCGCGCTGTTCCGGCTGGCCCCGCCGCTGAGCCGGTCCGGGCTGGCCCGGGCCGGCGCCGACTGGCTGAACCGGCGGACGGCGCGGGCGTATGCGCAGGTCATCTGCACGACTGCCTGGGCCGCCCGGGAATTCGAGCGGATCGGCGTGGTCAATCTCGTGCGGGTGCCGCTCGGCGTGGACCTGGCCACATTCGCTCCCGGGGCCCCGCACCCCGCGGACGGCCAGATCATGCTAGTGCACTGCGGCCGGCTGTCCCCGGAGAAGAAGCCGGAGCGCTCGGTCGTCACGCTGGCCAGCCTGCGCCGGGCCGGGCTGCCCGCCCGGCTGGTAGTGGCCGGTGACGGCCCGCTGCGCGCCCGGCTGGAGCGCCGCGCCGCCCGCGGCCGACTGCCGGTGACCTTCGCGGGTTTCCTGCCCGGCCGGGCCGAGCTGGCCGCGCTGCTGGCC
>JBAPYC010000966.1:0-1802 GCA_049284535.1 Streptosporangiaceae bacterium | reverse complement strand
GTGGTGGTCGGGGGCGGCATCGCTGGCCTGGCCGCTGCGACCGGGCTGGCCGAGCGCGGCGTCCGGGTCACCGTCGTGGAGCGGGAGACCTATCTGGGCGGCCGGGCCGGCGGCTGGACGGAAGATTCCGGCCTGGCCATGAGCCGGGGCTTCCATGCCTTCTTCCGCCAGTACTACAACCTGCGCGCGCTGCTGCGCCGGCCCGACCCGGACCTGAGCCGGCTCGTCCCGCTCGCCGATTACCCGCTGATCGACGCCGACGGCAACTGCGACAGCTTCCGGGGGCTGCCGCGCACCCCGCCGTGGAACGCGTTCGCGTTCGCGCTGCGCAGCCCGACGTTCCGGCCGCGGGACATGCTGAGGATGAACGCGGCCGCCGTCGCGCCGCTGGCCGCGGTGTCTGTGCCCGGCATCTACCGCCAGCTGGACGGCACCGACGCGGAGACGTTCCTGCGCGAGATCAATTTCCCGCCCGCGGCCCGGCACCTGGCCTTCGAGGTGTTCTCGCGCAGCTTCTTCGCCCCGCCCGGCGCGATGTCCGCCGCCGAGCTGGCCACCATGTTCCACATTTACTTCCTGGGCTCGAGCGAGGGCCTGGTGTTCGACGTCCCGGACGCCGGCTTCGACGTCGCCCTGTGGAACCCGCTGGGCACGTATCTGGCCGGCCGCGGCACCGAGATCCGCACCGGCACCGAGGTGACCGCCGTCGAACCTGGCGGCCCGCGCCGCTTCCGGGTGCACACCGGCGGCGGCGCGCTCGACGCCGACGCGGTGGTGCTGGCCACCGATGTCCGCGGCCTGCGCGGCATCGTCGGGCGGTCGCCCGGCCTGGCCGACCCGGCCTGGCGGGCCGCGGTGGAGGGGCTGCACAGCGCGCCGCCGTTCCTGGTCTGGCGGCTCTGGCTGGACCATCCCGTCGATCCGGGCCGTCCGGCGTTCCTGGCCACCGGCGGCCTGGATCCGCTCGACAACATCAGCGTCCTGGACCGCTTCGACCACCAGGCCCAGGACTGGCGCCGTGACCACGGCGGCTCGGTGGTGGAACTGCACGCCTACGCCGCCCCCGGTGACCCCGGCGCCCCGCCCGGCCCGGATCTGCTCGCCCCAATGATGGACCGCCTGCACGCGCTGTACCCGGAGACCGCCGCCGCGCGGATCCGGGCCGAGTCGGTCCAGTGGCGCGACGACTGCCCGCTGTTCGGCGTCGGTGACTTCGCCCGCCGGCCGCGGGTGCGCACCCCGTTCCCCGGCCTGGTCCTGGCCGGCGACGGGATCCGCATCGACCTGCCAGTCGCGCTGATGGAACGCGCCGCCAGCACCGGCTGGCACGCGGCCAACTGCCTGCTGGCCCGCTGGGACCTGGCCGGCCACGAGCTGTACTCGGTACCTACCCGCGGCCGCCTGGCCGCCCTCCGCTGGCTGGCTGACCGCCAGGGCCGGCACCACCCGTCACGTCAAGGCCCGTCACGTCAGGGCCCGCCATATCTGGGGAAGCACAGATGAAAGCACCCACCCGCCGCTGGCCACGGCACTGGCCGCTGCAGCCTGTCCCCCGGGACCGGTGGGCCCGCCAGCGGCCGACCTACGCCAGCGCCCGGCCTGCACTGATCGACGCGGCGGTCAAGCGGGCCGAGGCGCGCCCCTCCGGCAACTGGTTCGTGCTCGGGGCCAGCCGCCAGATCCGCGCCGGCCGGCCGTTCGGTCTGACCGTGGCCGGCGTCGAGGTGGTGGCCTGGCGGGACACCGGAGGCCGGCTGATCGCCGGGCCGGGTGCCTGCCCCCACCTGGGCGCGCCGTTGGCG